>SLPR01000191.1 GCA_007131895.1 Bacteroidales bacterium
AATAAAGTTACCTGCGTTGCATCCATTTTGCTGCTGCATCTGTTTATTTATACAGGTTGTAGTTCTTACCCCATAGAAGAAACAGGAACCTATTCAGCACAGAATCAGGTAACTTCAAATTTTACAATTGCCAAAAGGGATTCCTTTCCTGCACCTCCCCAATACAAACCTATCATAGGTTCTCCTGTTGTTGCCAAAACATTAGACCAGTTTGATGTTAGCAGAAATTATCTCGATGGTTTTGAGCCCTTGCGTTTTTCTGCGAAAGAACCAGAAATCCGCACACCTGGCAAGGGATCTTATAAACTTCCTCAAAAGGTAAAAGCAAATCCACTTTTTGGTGAAACCCCTTCACCACAGCAGGCAAGACTAAAAGAACCCATCAGTTTTGGGATGAATCCTTTCAGTTTTATGACCCATACCAAAATCCAGGGTTTGTCGCATGATGACATCTATACCTTTTGTGAAGACCCTGCAGGAAATATGTGGATAGGAACCTTTGGCGGAGGGTTAATGCGTTTTGACGGACAAAATATTGCATGGTTTAACAATACCCCGTGGGGAGAAATGCCTGAAGTTATAACCGTGCAAGCTGACAGTCGGGGAAGCATATGGGTCGCAACTACAAACGGCCTCTATAGTATAAATGGGTACCAGGTGCTATATTTTGATTCAGCTGAAGGTGGGTTGCTATTAAATTCACTGGAATCACTGCAATTTGATACTGAGGGGAACCTATGGATCTCATACTGGGAGGGTGGCATTTCCATGTATGATGGCCATTACTTTTACCATTATGGTGAAGAGCAGGGATTGTCAAAGGAGCTGGGGCAGGTTTTGAAAACTGATGATTTTGGTAATGTATGGATATCTGATTATAAGGAAGGATTATTTTTGTTCAAAGAGGGCTCTTTCTATATTTACAAAATTCCCTTCCTCTCGCAAAATCATCCCATTATGGCCATTGGCGAAGGAGCAGGAAATAACATTTGGTTAAGCATTTATGATATTGGTGTAGTAAAATTTGACGGTGAAGAATTTCTTTATTATACCATAGAAAATGGGTTTCCTTCTCCCAAAATATATCAGATAGAAAAAGATGCTCAGGGGAAGGTATGGTTTGCCTCATGGGGAAAAGGACTGATAAGGTGGGGCGATAATAAATTTGAAATATTTGGTAAAGAACAGGGGTTGTTTTCAGAATTAATCAATGGTATCTATATTGACAGAAATAGCATCCTTTGGATAGGATTTAACGGAGGGATGGCTCGCTACAAAGGAGATATTTTTGAGCATTTTACCACGCGCCAGGCCTTTGATACCCAAACAACATCCATGGCACTTAGTTCAGACGGAAAACTGTGGATTTCCTCATATGACGGCGCACTCAAATCTTTTGACGGGAAAACATTTACGCAATTTACCACGGATCCCGATAACCCCCTTGTTTTTATGGAGGGGCTGGTAGCTGACTCCAGGGGTAATCTGTGGATGTCGGTCAATCAGGAAGGTATTTACCGGTTCGATGGCAACTATTTCTATCATTATCAGCTGGACAACCTTGATCTTCCTCTCCGAATCGAAGGAGGGATAGAAGACAGCAGGGGCAATCTTTGGTTACTTATCGGAAACCAGGGAGTTTTAAAGTTTGATGGTGAAACATTTACACATTTCACAGAAAAAAATGGATTGCCCGTTAATCTGGCCAGAGCTGTTATTGAAGATTCTGAAGGAAACATTGTTATTGCAACCTACGGCGAAGGAGTAGTGATTGTGGGTGAGTCCAATTTTACATACTATACTGAAAAAGACGGACTGGCAAGCAATTACCTGTTTTCTGCATTTCAGGATTCAGAAAACAACCTTTGGTTTGGCACCAACGGGAAAGGACTATCTATCTTCAATGGTAAAGATTTTATCAACTTTAATTCTGATAAAGGCCTTACAGACAACTACATTTTTTCAATTGCACAGGACAAAGATGGAAACATGGTGGTTGGTGGAAGATTTGGCCTCAATGTAATGCATTACAACAAGTTGAAAAAGACATTAGAACAACACGAATCATCAGAATTTAGTCATCTGCGAAACGCTGATTATCCATATTTTATAAAGTATACTTACGAAGAGGGGTTTCTGGGAATTGGCACAAACCTTGGGATGATGATTGAAGACCAGGGAAAAATATGGATTGGAAGCAATAACCGTCTGACAAGATTTAATTCCACTAAATCATTCATTGATTCAATAGCACCCAACGTAATCATTTCGGGAATTGACCTGTTTAACGAACAACTGAACTGGAAAGACCTTATCAACCAACAAGACACATCCATGCTTCTGGCCAATGGTGTAAAGTTGAAAAACTTCAGCTTTAATAAGCTAAGCCCGTGGTATTATATTCCTGAAAACCTTCACCTGTCACACAAAAACAACTTCATTACATTTCATTTTTCCGGGATTTCAACTTTTTCCGGAAATCAACTGTTGTATAGTTTCAAACTCGAAGGTTTTGACCAGCAATGGCACAGACCAGCCCCTGAAAACTATGCACACTTTGGCAACCTGCCACCCGGCAGGTATACACTCAAAGTAAAAGCAATGAACAAATTGGGATTATGGAGCTCTGAGGACCATTACAGTTTTGTGATACTAACTCCATGGTGGAAAAGGTGGTGGGCATTTGCTTTGTATTTCATTACAGTTGCCGCTATCCTGATTTTGTATATCAGAGTCAGAGAAAAAGCCCTGGTACTGGAAAATAAACTTCTTGACCAGGAGATCGAACTTGCCCGCAAAACCATTGAAATAAAACAAAACATTATTGCCAATGTAAGTCATGAGCTGCGTACACCCCTCACAGGAATCATAGGTCTGACAGACATACTTGCCAAAACACCTCTCAATGAGCAGCAAAAAGAGTATATTCTCACCTTGCAACAAACAGGTATTAATCTGAAAGAGATTATTAACCAGATTCTTGACTATTCGAAAATCGAGTCTGGAAAGATTAGCTTGTCTAACTCAGCATTTTCATTGAAAGATTTATTCCTGCATGCTGAAAAAGTTTTTGATTCACTGACACAAAACAGGTCACAACTTCAAATCCAAACCACCATTAGTGAGGATGTACCTTCAATGCTTTTTGCAGATCGGGGCCGGGTAAACCAGATACTGCTGAACCTTCTATACAATGCCGTAAAATTCACCCATAGTGGAAGTATTACCCTTAGTGCCCGGGTAGAAGGAACATCCCTTCCGTCAATTGCTGATGAAACGCCACGGATGCTCATAAAAATATCTGTCATTGACACTGGTGTGGGTATTTCTGAAGAGGCATTGAAAAAGCTTTTCGTGCCCTTTTCTCAGATAGAAAACAATGACACACGCGAAACAGACAGCACCGGTTTAGGGTTGGCTATCAGCAAAAAGCTTGCTCAATTGCTTCAGGGCAATATTGGTGTAGATAGCAAACCCGCAAAAGGAAGCCACTTCTGGTTTACCTTCCTGGCTGAACAACCCCTGGATAATAGCCAGGAAACGAAACAAGATATTGAACCTGCCAGGGAATTCGAAAGCAAGAGTATTTTATTGGTAGAAGATAAGAAAGTCAATCAGCTGGTTATTAAACTTTTGCTCAAAGGAATGGGCCACAAGGTTGAAATAGCAGAAAATGGAGAGGAAGCCCTGGAAGTTTTTCATCCCGACAAGTACGATTTTGTATTGATGGATATTCAAATGCCCGTGATGGACGGCATAACTGCCACACAGAAATTAAAGGATAAATACCTCAAACTTCCCCCCATCATCGGTATCAGTGCCAACGCTTTTGAAGGCGACAGAGAGAAGTATATGGGCCTGGGTATGGACGAATATATTACCAAACCTGTAAACGAAGAAAGCCTCAGAAAAGTCCTTGCAAAAATGGACATGAGTGTGTCGGATGCTGATTCATTGAACTAGGACCTGCTGAAAAACACTCAACTAAATGTCAACCAATTATTTAGCTTGCAATTTCAAGCTTTTAATGCAATGGTTTAAACTTGTTCTTCGTAAAAACTTTGCATTCCTAAATCGTTAGTTTTTTTTACATCATCTGCTTCGTTGCCTTCAGCTCACAGTATGCCTTATAAAGCTTTGCCTTGTCGCCTTGCATATGACGCACTAAAAACTTTTTCAGCAGACTCTAACCAGCTGCCAGAGAAAAAATCATTGCAAAGCCCTTTTGATTCCTTTTCTTTCTGTATTTTAGCCAAAAATGCCTGCTTAACCTGGTAATCAATGATCACTTTCTGGCTATTATCAACAAATCCTGTACATAATAGTATTTAAGAGACTGTCGCAAAGCAGGTGTTGTTTTTATAGTACTACTATTAAGCACCTGACAAAATGAAAAAAAAATTACTTATTGGACTTACTGCCTTGTTTATCTTACTCACCTCTTTCAAAGGGCAATGTATTCCTGCTGTTTTATATGACGGAACAGGCGCACCTGCAGAGTATAAACTTGTAGCCATGACCCTGGCAGGAATTGTCAACCGTGAGACGCCCCGATTGTATCTGCTCAATGTTTATGAAACATGGAGCTACAATCAGACTGATGAGATGTGGCGCGATATATATGCGGCAGACGGTGGTGCTGGGTTCACAGTGATTCAAAACATCAATGAGCTGGTTGAGCATTTTAGCGAAGACATTAACGGTGCCATTACTTATGATGCAACACTGACCTATGGCAATTTTGAAGGCCAGAATTTCCGATGGCAAGCTGAAGTGGCGGCCATGATAGGAGGACTTACCAACTCGGTTCCTATACCCTACAGCAATACATCTATGCAGGTGGAACGCCCCGACAGTGTGCAGGTACCTGACCATTATCACGGGCAGGATACGATAGTGATTTCCGCAAGACTTGAACTTGAATCTCATCCCTGGAACAATCCCGCTCTCAGTCAGGAGGAACGTTATTTCCTTATACTTGACTGGGCACTTGATACGCTGCTTGACCGAACCAATCCCCGCAAATTCTATCTCAGGGAAATCACGGACTGGGCAGTGAACCAACGCATGTTTCAACTCAACCTTGCCGGAACCCATTCTTTGCAATTTTCTTCTTTGACGGATGAAAAAGCTGAAAAAATTGAGCAGGTTATGACCTATCTTCGCGACTGTCATCCGGATGAAATTTTCCATGTCTATGGTTGGATGCGCCCTGAGCCTCTGGTACAATGGATTTCAGGATGGGGAGGCAGCTTTCATGAAACATTGCTTAGCAATCTTTCATGGCATCATATTTTTCCTGCTGACCAAAATTTTGATTATAACAGACCTTCAGCCATTGAACCAGAAGAAGTGGAGTTGCAGGATAAATACTATGTTATTTTTATCGGGTCTGAAGGAGATGCCGGCAATTGGAATGCAGGATTTCAATCAGGTGCCTGGCATTCGGCAATGCGTGGTGATGTGCCTGTAGGCTGGGGATTTAACCTACACTTTTTTAAAGAGTTCCCATTCATGGGACAGTATTATTTCAGAACAGCATCAGAGAACGATGGTTTTATTTCGGTGACCAATCCCATGGGATATGCTTATGCCGATATGTTTCCGGAAAGCTTTTTGCCTGATGCGATAGAAAAATCTATATGGAAAGTACAGCAATACAACATTCCCTCAGTATATGCCTACAAGCACTACAATGGAGCCGGAGTTTCAACCTATCGCGGTATCACTATTTCCAACAATTACGATTTCGATAAACTTGGAGCTTTTTCTGAAGCCACAGGTACCGAACTGACCTTTCTTTTTGACCCGGCACTTGCGACACAGTTTGCATATACACAATACGGTGGTTTGCTTTATAATCACGTAAATGACAATACTTTCTATGCTGACTTCTCTGATCTCAATGCAGCAGCCAGCAGTATCGTCAGCAAACTTGTATCAAAACCCCGCCCAGGTTTTTTATTGGCCGGTTATCAGCGTTTCAGACAGGATGGTACACATATAGGAGCTGGCAACTCTGCTGATATTACGCTGCCCAGACTTAAAAACCTCATGGATATAATAAAGTCTGATGAGCAAATTGGTGAACAAATCGAGTTTGTTACTCCGGAGAAGTTTACCTGGTTGCTGCAAAAATCTCTTGATCCCACTGGCATTGCCTCCCTCGCTGCTGCGCTAAGCAAAAAAGAGGTACATGCATGGATCAACACATCAGGTCAACTTGAAGTAAATATTGAAACAAAGACACTTGAAATATTCATTATCAGCATTTACAATTCCTCAGGAGAACTTATCAAACGAAAGAGGGAAGCATTTCCACAAGGCAATACTGCAACCGTTTTGTCTCTTCCTCCATTACCTTCCGGATTATATATTTTGAACGTTGCCGGGAGCAGCACATACTTTAGCAAAAAAATTATTTTCTGAAAAATACTTGCCAAACAAAGTCTTTTTATTTTCATAACAATATAACATGCTTGTTTTCAATAATATTCAGGATCAATTCAAGTAATTTTATTGTTAGATTGTTATTTCACCAATAAAGGTTAATTTTGCCGTTTGCAATTTTGACAAAAACAATATTAATTCCACAACCATGTTAAATATCATTATGTTTGGCCCTCCTGGAGCAGGAAAAGGAACCCAGTCAGAAAAGCTTATGTCGGAATATAACCTTACCTATATCAGTACAGGAGAATTATTGCGCAAGGAGATTAAGGAAGGAACCGAAATAGGAAAAAAGGTAAAGGAAGGAATTGAAGGTGGAGGTCTGGCAGATGATGAAACCATAGTTAAGCTTATCAATAAAGCCATCCGAAATCATGAAGGAAGTGAAGGTTTTCTCTTTGATGGCTTTCCACGTACCTATGTACAGGCCTATATCCTGGATGGATTATTCATCCGGTTGCAGAATAAAATAACCCGGATTTTCATCCTTGAACTCCCGGATGAAGAATGTAAGCGCCGACTTCTTCAGAGAGCCACAGAGCAGGATCGCAAAGATGACAGGGAAGCAGTTATTGAAAAGCGCTTGCAGGAATATCATCAGAAAACCCTGCCATTGCTTGATTTTTATAAGAATACCGGGCTGCTTACACGCATCGATGCATCAGGAACAACCGAAGAGATTTTTTCCCGGATAAAGCATCATATCAATGAAGATATTCGCAAGCAAGCCATTAATGTGGTGATGTTTGGACACCCCGGAGCCGGTATGACCACTCAGGCAACCCGGATTGCCGATGAAATGAACCTGAAGTGTATTTCCACAAGAGAATTGCTACAGGAAGAGGTAAAGGAGCAAACACCACTTGGAAAACAAATTCAACCCTATATGGAAAAGGGTTTGTTGCTTCCTGATGAGATTGTAATCAGGTTAATAGAAAAAGCCCTGATGGAAAATGGTGGCAATGGACGTGGTTACGTTTTCAAAGGTTATCCGCGAACCCTGGTGCAGGCCTACATCCTTGACGGTATTTTGAAAAAGAAGGGACATTCTATCACCTGTGTGATTAATCTTAAGGTAAATTATATCGAATTGATGAAGCGCCTGGATCAAAGGAGCCGTACAGAAAGAAAGATGCCTTACGACAGCAGCGCCGCTACTATTGTTGCCCGACTGGAAGAACATGAGCAGCACAGCCGTGATGTACTGGATTATTACAGGGAACATAACCAGGTGATTGATGTTGACGGTACGGGAGAGATCGGGGAAGTTTACGAGCGTATTCTCGAACCGGTGATCCGCGCCAGCCGTAACCTCAGATAATACAACATACCGGGCCAAAATCTAAATAAGCCATTCAGCTTTACATGCTGCTGAGTGGCTCATTTATAAAAATACGTTTTTTTGTATCTTTGCGCTCTGTTTGAGGCTGCTTTGTTTAACCATTCAAATTTATTGAATGCCAATAAGATTAGCATGTTTTTCTATAAATGTTTATATTCATCAGTTTAACTCTCAAATCATGACAGAAAATTATCAGGTGCTTTTTGAATGGATAGGTTACCTGGGTTCGGTAATCATTGCCATTTCCCTCATGATGAGTTCCATTATCAAACTTCGCTGGCTCAACTTGCTGGGCGCTTCCATTTTTTCCACTTACGGGTTTATTATTGGAGCCATGCCGGTAGCATTTCTCAATCTTTTTATTACATTTATCAACATATTTCATCTTTATAACATATACAAACAAAAAGACTTTCTCAAGATTCTGCACATCCGCACAGAAAATAAATATCTGGACTTCTTTATTGAATTTTACCAGCAGGATATCAATACCTTTTTTCCCGGTTTCTACGAAAGCTTTAAAAACAAATTGTATGAACCGCAATCTTATCTTTGTTTTCTCATTATAAGAAATGCAGCGGTGGCCGGAGTGTTTATCGGAAAGAAAAATACAGAAGATGAAATGTTCATTGAAATTGATTTTGCAATACCCGAATACAGAGACCTGAAGACAGGAAAGTACATTTACAAACAAAATCTGCGGTATTTTGAAAATCTTGGAATAAAGAAGTTTTATGCAGATCCCAAAAACAGAAAGCACTACAGCTACCTGAAAAAGATGGGCTTTTCTGAAAAAACCACTGAGGAGGGCAAAGTATTGCTCATGAAAAATGTAGATTAAATTTCTCCTGAGCAATTACATACCTGAATTATCAAAACTAATCATGAATATTTGAGAAAAACACTTATTATCAACCCAAATTAAGCTTGCCGCTATGAACAAGATTCTGCTCTGGATTTTTGCCATATTGCTAACCGTTTCAGGGGCATATTACACAAGAAAAACGGGCCCTGCCAAACCGGTCACAGGCACGGTTTACATTGAAAATGAAGAAGTAAGGTACCGGTTAATCAGAAGCTATAACAAGCCGGGTGATGCTCCCATAAGGATTATTGCAGAAAATGACAATATCACCGGAAGCATAATATACAAACGTACGCCAAGTCATGATTCATGGACTGAAGAACAACTTGAAAGAACCGACGAATTTTTGACAGCTTATATCCCTTTTCAACCTCCTGCAGGAAAAATAATGTATCAGATAATTCTCAGATCTGAAAATGAAGAAGTTAAGCTGACCGAAAACCCCATCGTAATCAGGTTCAGAGGCGATGTACCTGCCTGGGCCATGATCCCGCACATACTACTGATGTTTGCTGCCATGCTCTTAAGCACGAGGGCAGGTCTTGCTGCCATTTTCCGGGAAAAAACTTTTACCCTCACTTTATGGACCCTTATAACACTGGTAGCAGGAGGATTGATTTTTGGCCCCATTGTGCAGAAATTTGCTTTTGGCGATTGGTGGACCGGCTGGCCCATGGGAACCGATCTTACAGACAATAAAACCGCAATTGCTTTTCTTTTCTGGGCCTGGGCTATGGTGAAGGTATTCAAAAACAAATACCATCGCGGATGGGTATTTGTAGCCGCGATTATACTATTGCTGGTTTATATGATACCTCACAGCCTGATGGGATCAGAAATTGATTTTACACAGCAGTAAACATCAGCTACATTTGATTACGTAAAACTTTCTTTTACGTTACATGCCGTTCCCTGATAAAAAAGCAAATCAGCAGACTGTTATACTTATACTTAGATCACCTGAGAATCCATCAATAAACAAGTATTCAACTTTTAGATTTTGCTTTAGTCTCCGACATCAAACAATCCTGCACCTTTTGCAGACCTTCAGTATTATCTGCCAGCACTAACAGACCATCATTGGCTTTGATGATCGTTGACCCGCCTGGGGTAATAAATTTGCCATTTCGTTTAATGATAGCAATTATTGCATTTTTAGGAAAATGCAAGTCAACAATTTTTTTTCCCACTGCATAACTGTTCTGTGAAACTTCCATTTCCTGCATGGTTTCTTTGGGATAGTCTGAAATGAATTTCTCAATATCGGAAACAGGTTTAACCTTTTGGGGCAATGCTACACGCAGCCATCGGGCAAAAAGAGAAAGTGTGGTACCCTGAATGATAACCGAAGTAACCGAAACAAAAAACACGATGTTAAAGATCATGCTTGCTTTATCAATCCCTGCAATCAGTGGGTAGGTTGCAAAAACGATGGGTACTGCTCCTCTTAATCCCACCCAGGAAATG
>SLPR01000400.1 GCA_007131895.1 Bacteroidales bacterium
GGGCACTCAGTTCAATGAATTTCAAATCCGCTGCACGACCTTTGCCCACACCGTAGGTTTTGGTGGGTGTGTTTACACTCATGAAAATCATTTCTGATTCTTCAATGGCCTTGTCAATATCGGTGCTGAAAAAAAGGTTTCTGCCTCTGGCTTCCTTTACTACTTCCAAAAGGCCGGGTTCGTAAATGGGTAAGGCGTCGGTTTGCCAGGCTGCAATTCTTTCGGCATTGATATCTACCACTGTAACCCTGATGTCAGGGCATTTCTGAGCAATAACTGCCATGGTGGGACCTCCCACATAACCGGCTCCTATACAGCAGATGTTTTTTATTTTTGTCATAGAAAATACTGAATATTAATTTTGTGTGATAAAAGAAAAAATATGCATTAAAACAGCCCTTTTTCGTGGATTCTTTTCTGCATATGTTTGTTTGTTCAAAGTTAGAATAAAAATCCGGAGTAAAGAAAGCTTTGGCTTTTCGTCTTTTCAGTTTTGAATATCTTTTCCAAAGATAAGAGGGCGAAACAAGTCCATTACAAGTTTCGCCCCCAGGTTTACAATTTCCTTGAGAAATACTTATTTCTGCATCTCACTAAAATATTTGTAGAAGTAAGGAATGGTTTCAATCCCTTTGCGAAACTGCTCAAGCGAATAGTTTTCGTTGGGCGAGTGGATGGCATCAGAGTCAAGTCCAAATCCCATAAGGATGGACTTAAGGCCCAGTACCTTTTCAAACAGAGAAATGATGGGAATACTACCGCCGCTTCTTACGGGTATGGGTTTAATTCCGTAGGTGGTTTCAAAAGCTTTGGAGGCAGCCTGATAGGCAATGGTATCGGTGGGAGAAACATAACCTTCTCCTCCATGCAGAAACTCTACCTTAACGCTAACCGATTCGGGTGCAATAGATTCAAAATACTTTTTGAAAAGCTGTTCGATTTTTTTCGACTCCTGATGCGGTACCAGCCTCATGCTGATTTTTGCACTGGCTTTGGAAGGCAGGATGGTTTTGGCTCCCGGTTCGGTATAGCCACCCCAGATGCCGTTTACATCAAGACTGGGTCGGATTCCGGTACGCTCCATGGTGGAATACCCTTTTTCTCCGGCTTCTTTTTTGAGGTTGATGCCTTTTTTAAAAGCTTCCAGGTTAAATGGTGCGCGAGCCATTTCTTCTCTTTCTTCGCGGCTGAGTTCTTCCACGTCATCATAAAAACCGGGAATGGTAATGTGATTGTTTTCGTCGCGCAGTTGGGCGATCATCTCACAGAGCACGTTCAGCGGGTTGTCTACGGCTCCTCCGTACAATCCGGAATGGAGATCATGGCTTGGCCCTGTCACTTCCACCTCCATGTATGCCAAACCGCGCAGGCCGGTGGTTATGGATGGTGTATCGGGAGAAAGCATGGATGTGTCTGAAACAAGAATTACATCTGCCGAAAGCTTTTCTTTATGGGCTTTGCAGAAGTTTTCCAGGCTGGGTGACCCAATTTCCTCTTCTCCTTCAATCATAAACTTTACGTTGCAGGGGAGCTGGTTGGTTTTCAGCATATATTCAAAAGCCTTGAAGTGCATAAACATCTGCCCCTTGTCATCATTGGCTCCACGGGCATAGATTTTTCCGTCACGTACTTCTGGTTCGAAAGGGGGGCTTTTCCATAAATCAAAAGGCTCAGCCGGTTGAACGTCATAATGGCCGTAAATCATAACCGTAGGCAAAGAGGCATCAAGAATTTTTTCACCATACACTACAGGGTGTCCTTCTGTTTCCATCACTTCAGCATGGTCAGCGCCGTCTTTCAGGAGTTTTTCTTTTACCCATTCAGCTGCTGCATACATGTGTTCCTTGTGATCTTCTTTGGAGCTTACCGATGGGATTCTTATCAGTTCAAACAATTCGTCAAGAAAACGATCCTGGTTTTCTTCAATATACTTCTTTAAGTCATGCATAAAATAAGGTTTTTAAATTTGTATTTTGATGGGGTTGAATTGAAAAATCGCAATTAATTGCAGGCCTATGTACCTGTGGTTTCGAAAAAATTGTTAAGTTTACACGAGTATTGAAGCAAACCTACATATTTTTTTACAAATAACAGAATGCCTCTGATATAAATTCTTTAACAGATGTAGGTTGGTTGTAGTTAAATTGGGTAAGTGCCTTTGCCTTAATCGTATTCAGTGCGCTGTAAGTACAAGCAATCAAAAGGGATAGGTTATGTGGAAAACGTTGTTAAATAGCAGAGAAAAACCAGAGCGGCTCATAACCCTCGTTTACATAATTCTGGGCAGCTTGTGGATTTTGTTTTCCGACAGGCTTGCTCTTTTGCTTTTTGAGGACCCCGTTACACTAACCAGGGTGCAAACCTGGAAGGGATGGGTTTATGTGATAGGTAGTGGTTTGCTGATATATGTAATGCTCAGGTTCGTATTGATCAGCCTGCGCAGCACAGAAAAGGATTTGCGCAAGACAGAAGCCATGCAGCAGGAGTTTCTTGACCAGCATTACCAGCCACTGTGGAAAACAGACGAACAAGGAAAATGTCTGTTCAGTAACAAGAAATGGCTGGAGTTTTCCGGCAGTCCTGTTGACAGAACCAAACCATTTGCCTGGCTCGATAAGGTTCACCCTCATGATAAGCCCCATTGCATTGACAAATTTACCAACGGATATTTGAACAAATCCCAGTTTGAGCTCGAATACCGTATGTTAACCAAAGATGAAACGTATCATTGGGTGCAGGTAAATGCGATACCCCTTCAGACTATTTCGGGCAACTCTCTGGGGTTTAATTGCTTCCTGGTTGACATCGAAGAAAAAAAAAGGCTGCAGGAGCGGTACATGCAGAGCTCACGCAGGTACGGGTATCTTTTTGCCAATAACCCCAGTCCTATGTTTGTTTATGATACACAGGACCTGCGGATTATGGAAGCCAACAAAGCAGCCATTGCCCTTTATGGATTTTCGGAAAAAGAGTTTTTGAGCCTGAGCATCATTGATTTGAGACCTGCTTCCGAAATACCCTTGCTTATGGAGCATATGTCGGAGCCATTGCCTGATTTTCACAGAAGTAGCGGATGGGTGCATAAAAAGAAAAACGGACAACTCTTTGATGTGGAAGTTTCGGGACATTCGTTGCCTTTGCAGAACAATCGCAGTATGAGGATGGTGATAGTCCGCGATATTACTGAGCAGATTCAGGCCTTCCGCTCGGCCAAAGAGGGCGAAAGACGGTTTCAATCCATTTTTAATTACAGCCCCCAGGGAGCAGTGATTTGCTCTCCAAAGCTTGATATCACAGATATTAACCCTGCAGGGTGTAATTTGCTGGATGTAGACAAATCAAGTGCGTTGAAAATGTCGCTTCTCGATATTGTTGATTCTACTTCTGACCCTGTTACCTTGAGTTTTACAGAAAAACTAAGAAAAGGAAACCAGGTGTTGGGTGAGGCCAATCTGTTGCGATCAGGATGTATCCCTTTCAGAGCCAGCTTCAACGGTATCAGCTTCAATGAGAATGGAGAAATGAAAATCTACTTCTCCTTTACTGATATCGATGAAAAGCACCGAATGCAAATAGCCCTGGAAGAGTCGGAAAGGATCAATGCCACACTGGTAACCAATCTCCCCGGAATGGTATACAGATGCAGGCATGATGAAGCCTGGACCATGATATTTGTGAGTTTTGGTGTGGAAGAACTTACCGGTTACCAAACCCATGAGATTTTGCACAACAGCTCCATCAGTTATAATGAAATTATCCACCCCGAAGACAGAGATGCAATAAGAAAAGTGGTAGAAAGCAGTCTCAGGAATAACCAGAGTTTTGACTATCAATACAGGATTGTTTCACGTGATGGCACTGTAAAATGGGTGCGCGAGCAGGCAAAAGGTATCTGCGATTTGTCGGGTGAACTGATGTACATCGAGGGCTTTGTAATGGATATTACCCGTGAAAAAAAAGCCTTGCAGGAAGTGGAATTCCAGTCCCATTTCCTGGGACTTATTATCGATAATATCCCCTTTCCCCTGTTTTATAAGGATGTGAATGGCGTATATGGCGGTTGCAATAAATACTTCTGCGAATACCTGGGAAAGGAGAAGGAGCAGATTGTTGGTCATTCTGTTTTTGATCTTTTTGAAGAGCAGCAGGCCATGGTGTTTTTCGAAAAGGATAAAGCTTTGATGGAAAAAGGAGATACCCAGGTTTATGAGACGCATATCGAGTATCCTGACGGAAGAACCATGGACGCCTTTTTTTATAAGTCTGTGTTTCATAACCTGGAAAATGAACCCATGGGCATCATCGGAGTATATTTTGATATTACTCAAAGGGTTGAAGCCGAGACTGTAATAAAAAAACAGCTTGAAGAACTTTCCAGAATAAATTCTGAGCTGGAGAGGTTTTCTTATACCGTTTCACATGATTTGCGCAGTCCGCTGGTTACTATAAAGGGGTTTCTGGGGCTGCTCAGAGAGGATATTGAAGAAATGAATCATGAACAAGTCAATGAAGACATCCTGAGAATTGAGAACGCCACCGATAAAATGCAGCATCTTTTGGAGGATTTACTTAAATTGTCCCGATTGGGCAAAGTAGTTGAACAAAACGAGGAATTCTCCATGACAGAACCTGCCAAAGAAGCGCATGAATTGCTTTTTGGCTTGCTTAAGGGAAAGAAATGCGGAGTGTATATACAGTCGGATATGCCGGTTGTAGTGGCCGGCAAGTCGCGTATCAGGGAGTTGTATCAGAACCTGATGGAAAATGCCGTGAAATTTTCTGTTCACCAGCAAAACCCTGCCATAAAAGTGTATTGGCGTAAGCAGGAGGCTGAGAATGTCTTTTGCGTTCAGGACAATGGGATGGGAATTGATCCCAGGTATCACGAGAAGATTTTTGGATTGTTTGATAAGCTTGATAGCAACAGCCCCGGAACCGGGTTGGGTTTGTCTCTGGTAAAAAGGATTGTGGAAAATCATAATGGGCGCATATGGGTAGAATCTGAAGGAAACAATTCCGGGTCAACTTTTTGTTTTACCCTGGGTTCACAACAAAAATCAGATAAAAAGAACTAATTTTATTTTATGTTTAGCAACTGTTTTTCAATTAAAGAATTTACATTATTGCAGAAAATCCGACTTCAACCAGATAATGACTGATATTCAAATTTTACTTTTCGATCAAAATACCGGGTATGCCAGTTTGATTCAAAAATCATTCAGGGATCAGGGTTTTAATCTTCAGCTTCAACTTCAGGATTCCTTTCAGAAATCTTCCTTTTCATTCAATGGGATTGAGAAGCCAGATATGATTTTTTACACGGTTGCAGAACCTGCAGATGCTTTCGCGGAACAGCTTCTCAAGACGGTGGCGGATAGTATTCCTGTGGTTTTTCTTGTGGAGCCCGAAACGGTTTCCATGGGTGTTGAACTGGTAAAAAAGGGCGGGATGGAATATGTGTTAAAATCTGAGCATAGCATGCAACACCTGCCTGCCAGGGTATTTTATTTGCTGCGTGTGTGGGATAAAAAATTTGCCCGGCAACAGGCGGAGGTAAAACTGCTGGAGTCTGAGGACAAATATCGCAGGGTGACCGAAAATATCAATGATGTGGTTTGGGAGATGGATGCAGAAATGAAGAGATTTTCGTTTATCAGCGAATCTGTAAGACGTTTTCTCGGGTACTCACCCACGGAGTTTTTGCGTTTAGCTCCAGCCTCTGTGATGCACCCTTCTTCCATTGGTATTCTGGAGAAAGAGCGGAAAAGGATTGTCAGCAGCATTAAAAAAGGTGAAAACCCTGAGGATATTCAGTTCCTGCATGAAGTTCTGTTCATTCATAAAAAGGGTCATACCCAATGGGGCGAGATAAGAGGTTTCCTGGTGCTGGACAACACCCGTAAAATTGTTGCTGTCAGTGGTATCGTAAGGGATATTACCTGTCAAAAGCTGGCACAGGAAAACCTGGAAATTCATGAGGCTTTTTCTGAAACCCTCATTCGTGAAGCTCCTATGGCCATTGTTATCCTTGACAATAATGATCGTATTAAGCAAATCAATAATCACTTTACCCAATTATTTGGGTATACCCATGAGGAGGCTCAAGGACGTTTAGTAAACGACCTTATCGTTCCTGATAACCTGAAAGAGCAGGGAAATGAACTTACCCGGATGGCAGCAAACGGAGAGCTTATTAATACCGAAACCATCAGATGCACAAAAAAGGGTAAGCTTGTAGATATAGAAATCATTGGTAAACCTGTGATGTTGAATGATTCCAAAATTGGCGTGTTTGGAATTTATAAGGATATTTCGCAGAGAAAGAAAATTGAGGTGACCACACGGGTAGCTGAAATAAAACAGCAATTCCTTGCCAATATGAGTCATGAGATTCGTACGCCTATGACAGGTATTCTTGGTATGATTGACCTTCTGAAAAATACCAGCCTCAACGCACAGCAATTGTTTTTTGTAGATATTATCAAAAAGTCATCCGACGGTTTATTGCATATCGTAAATGACATTCTTGACCTCTCTAAAATCGAAGCTGGAAAACTGATCATACGCAAAAAAAACTACAATCTGAGAGAATCAGCAGATGTTCTGTATAGTTTGTTTAAAGCCCTTGCCAGTCAGAAGGGTCTTGATTTTTACCTCGATATAGACCCGGAGCTTCCCTCTTATATCAACGCCGATGAAAACAGAATCAACCAGATTGTAACCAACCTGCTTTCCAATGCGGTGAAATTTACTTCGCACGGAACTGTAAGGCTGAAATATGAACTGCTTGAGAAAACGAATTCCGACTGTTTGGTCCGTATTAGTGTGAAAGATACAGGAATCGGTATCGGTGAAGCAGGAAAGAAAAAGCTTTTTAAAATATTTTCTCAACTGGAGACTTCTGACACGCGCAATTTTGACGGGGCCGGCCTGGGACTATCTATTTCCAGAAGGTTGGCCGAGCTCATGGATGCCAAAATTGAAGTAACCAGTATGATAGGCAAAGGCAGTACCTTCAACCTGACGCTGAAGGTTAAGAATTGTGATGATGTTCCAGCTGAAGTTTCACTGGCGGAGGGTTGTGAACAGGCTTTGGTAATGGAGCCTGGGTTAAATATATTGCTTACTGAAGATAAAAGGACCAATCAAATGGTTATCTCCATGATGCTGGGGGAGATTGGCTGCAATGTTGAAGTGGCTTCCAACGGGAAGGAGGCACTGGAGGTAATTGTGCCGGGGAAATTTGATTTCGTTTTTATGGATATTCAGATGCCTGTAATGGATGGACTTACTGCTGTAGAAGAGCTGAGAAAAATGTACGCAATAGAAGAGCTTCCCATAATTATTGGCCTCAGCGCCAAAGCCATGGAAGGCGATGCTGAATATTTTATTGCACAGGGAATGGATGACTATCTGACCAAGCCTGTTACCACTGAGATTCTAAGGGATTGCATCGCTAAGTGGGTGCACAGAAAATCCCGGAGACTCTAAAAACAGGGTCTCTGAATGGGGTAAGGATGGTGCAGGCAGCATAATAACCCACTCAGAGACCGGAAACATCCTGTCATTCCTTATCAGGGAAAAAATAATATTGTGCTCTATCTATTGTTATTTCACCATCAACCGGGCGGTGGTACTAACCGAACCTGATACTACCCTGATCAGATAAATGCCTGATGGCCATCCGGAGATGTCAACCCGTGTTTTTTCGTTGCCTGCCACAAATCTATCCGTCAGCTGACCTTGTGTATTGTAAATGGTTACAGTGCTTCCTGCCGGACTTTGGATGGTAACACCTGCAGATGCCGGGTTGGGGTAGATGGAAATCAATGAGGCATACACCGGGTCATTGACACTTACATCATCTCCCTCCTGAAGCAGAATTGTCAAATCAAGATCGTTGTTTGCCACCAGTGTTCCCAGGTAGGTTTTAAAACCTGGTTTGGAAACTTCCATTTCAAACTCGCCGGGCAGTTGAGTGAAGTATGCAGTTCCATCTGCACCGGTTTCTCTTGTTCCTGCTCTTTCGATTTTCACCATGGCCTCTGCAAGGGGCATTTCATCAGACTGGCTCTTTACCGTCAGGTTAATATGATAAAACGGACGCGGCACAGGTAAATTGGTAAACACTTTATAATTTCTCGGCTCAAAATAGAAGGAGTGGTTACCGGGGTTGGACACCTCTATCGCTTCACCGGTAAAATAGTTGTACCAGGTTCCGGCATGTTGAAATCCGGGAGCCATATCGAAACCATTGACCCCCATGTTGGCGGCAATCACCACATTCATGCTTTCATGACTTACCCATGCTCTTTTGCCCAGTCCGCCCAGGTCATGGGCAAACTGTCCGAAGCGGAATGCATCATGCGTACGCAGTTGTATCATGCCGTTGTACACCCGGTGCAGGCGCTGTCTTTCGGGCATGTCCCAGTAATCCCAGCGGGGAGGTTTGGCTGCTGTGCGGTCTCCACCATAAAAGATAGAGTAATCGTACCCGATTTCTCCAAATTGCCAGATCATCTTGGGGCCGGGGATACCCAGGAAAAGAACAGCTGCCATTTCCATGTGATTCAGTGCTGTAAGGGTGTCGCCAAGGTTGTAGTTTCCTGATGAATTGCCATAGGTTAAAGCCTCAAACATCAGCCGTTCCTCATCATGGTTTTCCATATAGTCAATCAGGTTCGGGTAATTCCATCCGCGCGTGCTGTGGTGTGCCCATGCCAGTGATGAATTTTGCTGGTAACCCATGGCTACCTGTTTATAGTTGTCGTGCATGGCACTCCAGAGCATCATGCCCGTATTGGCCAGTACGGTTTCTTCGTCATTGGCAGCAAAGTGCTCAAGGATTACATAGGCATTGGGTTTGACAGATTTGATGTGGTTGTAATAATCGGTGAGGATGTTGATGCGGCTTTGATCATAAGCGCTCCAGGCGCCCATATCATCACCTGAATAATTCTGGGTAAGTCCCTTGGAGAGGTCGATGCGGTAGCCGTCGACGTTAAATTCGGTGAGCCAGTATTCAAATACCCTCTTGAAAAACGCTCTTACATGGGGGCTTTCATGGTTAAAATCATATCCAACGCTATAAGGATGAGGTGCCTGCTGGTTAAACCAGGGGTTCTCGGGCAGGGGTTGTCCGAACTCTCCGGCCGTGGGGTCAAAGTACATGTTTACCATGGGATTTTGACCAAAGGCATGATTGGGTACAACATCCAGGATAACCGCAATATCGCGCAAATGGCAGGCATCAATAAACTCTTTGTAGGCCTGTCGGGTACCATAGTATTTGTCGGTAGCGAAGAAGAAGTTGGGTGCATAGCCCCATGAGTCGTTGCCGTCAAATTCCATGATGGGCATCAGCTGAATGGCGTTTACTCCCAAATCCTGCAAATAATCGAGTTTGTCGATAACCTCAGTGATATGTCGTGAATCGAGAAAATCTCGCACCAGCAATTCATAAATCACCAGGTCCTGCTGGGTTTCATTGATGGCAACAGGAGTAAAATCGGGAACCTCCCACTGGTATTGTGCTCTGCCCGGGTGCATGATGCTTACAATGCCCGTGGTTTTGCCAAAGGGATAAGGCTTCAGGCTGGGATAAGTAGAAGCGGGAATCCAGGGATCATTCCAGGGGTCAAGGATTTTTTCTGCATAAGCATCGGGAAGTCTCATTTCACCGTCAATATAATACTGGTAAGCATATTCGGTATCAGCCCCAAGGCCGGTAAGGGTTACCCAGAATCTCTGACCGTCGGGGGTGCGTTTCATGTAATTGTCTTCATTGGGCAACCAGTCGCTGTAGTCTCCAATGGCAAAGGCAAACTGCTTCAGGCCGGCAGGGTCGTGCAAAACGAGCGTTACTGTTTGGTTGTCGATGTAATTGATGCCATTGAGCATATCCGCAGGCAGATCTTCCACCATCACAGGTCCACGCAGAAAAATGGCCACAGAATCCCATACCTCCCTCATGTCGTCGATGGCTTTTGCCCTTATCCAGTGGGTGCCGGGTTCGAGGGTTTGAAGCACCAGCGGCCAGGCTAAAGAGGAAGAATACTCTTCTGTGAGCAATTGGTCGTTGAGGTAAATGCTCAGGCTTTCATTTTGCAGTGCCTCCACGCA
>SLPR01000190.1 GCA_007131895.1 Bacteroidales bacterium
GATGTATTCATAGCTTCGGGATTGCGCGCTGAAACGTGCATGTGCATCAGGATTTACCTGTTTGATTTGTTGTATGGCAAGGTCATGTGGCACAATACGGTTGAGTTTATACACCAGATCCATCTCTTCCAGTTGTCTGGGGGAAACATGGGTATTAAAATGAGCCGTATAATTCAATGCATGTACACCTGTATCTGTGCGTCCTGAGCCGGTAAGTCCGGTATCTTCACGCAAAAGGGTGGTAAGGGCTTCTGCAAGGATTTGCTGCACACTGATGGCATTGGGTTGCACCTGCCAGCCATGATAAGCGGTACCATCGAAGCTTAGATCAATAAAATACCGGTAATTTGTGGAGACGGGAATAGTCATGAGGTTTTCTTGAGCTTAAGCCGATGTTTTTTTTTAACCAGCCTTCATATTTATAGCATTTTTGCAAATTTACAAAAAGAATCTACCCGCAGGTACATTCAGTTACAGACATTATTTCAATGGGTTTCCATTACTAACTGGCTTTTTTTAGAAGCATCTTCTTTCACCATTATTAGCAACCGCAAAACAGTATCTTTTCTTAACGTCACGAAATCAGTGAGATAGAGTCATTATCAAGAAAAAATTATTTATACTCATTCTAAATTAGGCCTGTTGGGCAAAATAATTAAAGAAAAAAATACTTAATTGAAAAAGGCTTCTTATATTTGGGGTGAAAAACCTATCACTACCAAACCTTTAATACACATTTAAAAAATCAGAAAGGGATTTTATTTATGACAAAAGTTGAAGAATTAGTAAAAAGAGAGGCAGAAATTCACGGTCGCAAGCGTGAAAGCCTGATGCCCATTCTTCAGGCCGTAATACGGTCTGAAAGGTTTCTATCGGAAGAGGCTATGGTGGCCATTGCCAAAGAAATGGACATCAGTACTGCTGATGTTTTTGGAACAGCCTCTTTTTATACCTTCATGGACACAGTGCCCAAGGGTAAAAACATTATCAGAATATGCAAAACCATTACCTGTCACATGAAAGGTAAGGATGCAGTAATTGCAGCTTTAGAAGATTTATTGAAAATAAAACTGGGAGAAAATACCTCTGATGGCAAATTCAGCCTTTTGCAGGCCAACTGCCTGGGATGGTGCCACAAGGGCCCGGTTATGCTCATCAATGATGAGGTATATCCTGAAGTAACTCCGGAAGAAGCCGTAGAAGTTATTCAGGAGTACCTTAAGCAAAAGTAATTTGTATTGATTACTTATTTAATCACTTTTCTAAAGCATAATATATTATGGAGAACAAAATAAAAAAAGTAGACCTTATTTTTGAAAGAGTGGATTATCTGGAAGTTTTGGATCGTTCCTTTAAACGGACCCAGGATGAGATAATCCTTGATGTAATAGACTCCGGTCTCCGGGGCCGCGGTGGTGCCGGGTTTCCTACCGGACTGAAGTGGAAGTTTGCCAAAAACGAAGAAGCTGAGCAGAAGTACGTTATCTGCAATGCTGATGAGGGTGAACCCGGAACTTTCAAAGACCGGGAAATTCTCACCCAGGCCCCTGAAAAAGTACTGGCCGGGATGGCTTTGTGCGGTAAAGCAACAGGTGCCAATGAAGGCTTTATTTACCTCAGGGGAGAATACAACTTCCTGCTGCCCAGTCTCAATGCTACCATCGACAAGTTTCACGAACATCTGAAAGAACTCAACTTCGACTTTACTATTAGTATCAAATCAGGAAGCGGAGCGTATGTTTGTGGAGAAGAAACAGCGCTGATGGAATCTATGGAAGGCAGGAGGGGTGAGCCCCGCAACAAGCCTCCGTTTCCCACTACAGCCGGGTATCTCGGCAAACCTACTTCTATCAATAACGTGGAAACCCTTGTCTTCGCACTGATGATTGCCAAAGAAGGCCCCACCAAATTCAGGGAAATGGGTACGTTTGACTCTCGCGGGTCTAAAGTATTCTCTGTTTCAGGTGATACGCCAAAGGCCGGCATATATGAGCTTGAGCTGGGCATGAGCCTCGAAGACTTTGTTAATGAATTTGGTGATGGTGACACAAAAGCCGTGCAAATTGGAGGTGCTTCCGGCTTCTGCGTGGCCAGAAAAAATTTTAAAGAAACCGTAATCGGTTTCGAAGGAATTCCTACGGGAGGTTCTATGATGTTGTTCAACAGCAGCCGCTCAATGTATAATATCCTCAACGATTATCTCGAGTTTTTTGAGGAAGAATCCTGTGGACAGTGCACTCCCTGCAGAGTGGGCTGCCAGCAACTCCTGAAAGGAATTGAAGCAGTGAAAAAAGGAGTCAGGCCTCCTGCCTATCTTGATGAGCTTCAGAAATTGTCTGAAACCATGAAACTGGCGTCCAAATGCGGACTGGGACAATCAGCTCCCAACCCCTTCAATTCAATCATCAACAACTTCAGGGAAGAGATTATTTATTAAGGCAACATAAACTGTAAAAACAGTGTAAATGGCCTGATTCTCTATCCTGATAGAGTCAAAATGAGTTAATCATTATTAA
>SLPR01000001.1 GCA_007131895.1 Bacteroidales bacterium
AATCAGTTACAAATGCCGACAATATTAGAACAGTTAGTTTTGACCCTGTAGTGATATATACGGGAACTGAGGGAGTTGAATTGAGTATTCATGAACTTACACGAAACAGCAATACCAATACTACACTTCAGGAATACAGAAATACCGCCAAGGCTTCGGGTTTAATTAATGGTAATTCACTTCTTTTAACCAGCAGTAAAGATTTTGACAAAAGCATCGTTAAACTCAAACACCAATATGCCCTTAACTACACCTCCATCCAGGCCTCCAATGCCGACTTTACCACCAACATATATTACCCCACCAACAGCGACGAATATATGTATGTGGGCTATGCCGAAGTGACAGACTACGTAAGAGAATACGGTATTGGAGAATATACCGTGGCCGATATAGCCCTGCGTGAAGGTGATGGCGGAGGTGTAGGCTATTATGGTGGATGGGGTATGATTGTAATCTATGAAAATTCAGAAATGAACTGGAGAGACATTAGTATTTTCGACGGATATGCTTTTGTAGAAAGAGAAGGGGGTTCCGGAACTACTACATTCTATGATTTGCCAGTTAGTGGATTTAATCCCATCCGCAACGGTGCGGTAAATGCAAAAATCGGCATCATGGCAGGTGAAGGGGATGCCGGAATTGAGGGAAATTTCCTGGAAATTCAAAAAAGAGATACCGACGAATTTGTAAGACTTTCCCATGAAGGGAATACCACCAATAATTTTTTTAACAGCTCCATTGTAACCGAATCCAACGATCGCAACCCCTTTCTGGTAAATAACACGGGTATTGACATTGCCAGCTTCCCCCTTCCCAATACAAACAATGAAATCATTGACAACGAACAGACCTCTACAATTTTTCGCTATGGTACTCAGCAGGACCTTTACAGTATTTTTTTGATTGCTATGAGCATTGAAGCCTACGTACCGGAGCAAATCTCTGAGAATGCCATCAATACCATCAATGGAGAAATTCCTGATGACGATCTGGTTGTTTTTCCAGGTCAGGAGATTGAATTTACCCTTGATATTCAAAATGCAGGTTCTGAAGCCGTAACCGATGCAAGGGTTACAATTCCTATCCCCTACACTGCAGAATATGTCAGCAGTTCTGTAGAATATATCTATGATGGAGTATCCGGAGGACAACCCTACTTCGACCCATCAGCAGGCGCAACAGGCACCTTGATTCTGGATATTGGAGATATCCCTTTCCTGGATCAACAGGGAACCCTGATGGCTCGCCTGACCTATAAATTCAGAGTAACGGAAGACTGTTTTATCCTTTCCAACCCCAATTGTGAGCCCTATCTTACCATCAACGGAAACCTCAGAAGCACTGGAGTAACATCAGGCACAGTTGGAAATTCAGGATTTATTCAAGGATATCAGCAAACCGGTGAATGTACCAATGAACCCATTACAGATCCACTCTCGATTCTTATCGACAGACATAGTTACATAGCCAGTAACTGCCAGCCCCAGGAAGATTATACTACCCGAAGTTTTTCCTATTGTAACGTAGAAGGTGATGCCATTCCATTCACAGATGTATTTGGCTTTTTTCCTTCCGGCACACGTTTCTATAACGATTTGAACAAATCCATCGAATACACATCAACTTCGGGTTTCCCAGCCACAGAAGGAGCAACTGCCTATTATGCCATCCCTCCCGGGATTACCCAGTGCTGGTGGGAATTTACCATTGATGTGCTTACATTATCATCGGTACCTTTAACAAGCGACCTCACCTATTGTCAGCATGTAGCTGCTGAACCACTGACAGCAATCCCCAGCGAAAGTCATTACAGTCTTTACTATTTCACCAGTGAAACCGGAAGCACTGCCCAGTCAACCCTCATACCTCAAACACTCAATGAATCTATTGATAATTACTGGGTGGCGGAAGCACTTTCAGCTCAGTGTATCAGCACCAACCGGGCAAAAATTGAAGTTACGGTACTGCCCTCTCCTATCTGCGAAATTACCGGCAATGAAGGTCCGGTTTGCCCCGGCACGAACCTTACCTATACTGCCCCGGCAGCACTGATTGGTTATGAATGGTCTGTTACAGGAAATGCAACCATCATTGGTAATAACAATCAATCATCTGTGACTCTTATCACTGGCACTGGTTGCGGAGAATCTTTTACACTTCAGTTAACCACCAGCAACAGCAACGATTGCCAGACAATTTGTGAATTAGAAGTTATGGTTGAGGATACAGAGAACCCATCCTGGAGTCAAACCATGCCTTCTGATGCTACTGTAGAATGTAATGCGATTCCCGAAGTACCTGCCGGGATATCAGCAACCGACAATTGTGTTACTGACGTTCAGGTGGTTTTCAATGAAACCATAACCGCTGGAAGCTGCGAAAACACTTACACCCTCACCCGCACATGGACTGCTACCGACAATTGCAACAACCAGATTGTCCACACTCAGACCATCACCGTAGAAGATACTACTGCTCCGGTTTGGAGTCAGGCCATGCC
>SLPR01000510.1 GCA_007131895.1 Bacteroidales bacterium
ACCATAATTATCACTATACCGCGGTTAACGTTGAAAACCTGGAGAGAAATCCTTCTTCTTTTCTATGGTGGAAACGACGTGTGATTGCCAAACGAAAAAAATTCAAGGCTTTTGGACGCGGATCCATCCGCTTTGTCAACACCAACAACCCCAAGGTTCTGGCATTCATACGAGAGCACGAAGATGAAACCATCCTGGTTATCGTTAATCTTTCACGCTACTCTCAACATGTGGAGCTCGATCTTCACGAATACGCAGGAGCAATCCCGGTTGAAGTATTCAGCCGCAATGAGTTTCCGGTAGTTTCCGAAGAACCATGGTCTTTCTCCATGCAGTTTAAAAACTATTTCTGGTTTCAATTGCAAAAGGTTGACAGACCCGTTGAAAAGCAACCCACCAGCATAGACTACCTTGCTATTGACAGCAATCAGTGGAATACAATGGGCATTAGTCTTCAGAACAAAATAAAAGTTTTGCTGAAAGCTTTCATCCTCAACAGCAAATGGTTCCGTGGAAATATAAAGAAACTGAGAGATGTGGAAATTGTAGATATCTTTCCCCTCATGGGAAGAAAAAGATTATCGCATCTGTTTATGGTTCAATTGGACCTGATAGAAGAAGAAAAAGACATTTTCTTTATGCCCCTGTCCATTGCCATCAACAACCGAATGAATGAAATCAGGAACCGCCATCCCGAAGCTATCATTTCACCCATAACCTGGAATGGAGAAGAAGCCGTAATCTACGATGGTGTGCAGGATGAAGATTTGGTATATGAATTCTTCAACATTATCCGTAAGGGCAGCAAGCTGAAGGGGCAGCACGGAGAAATCGAAGGCTCATCGGGTAGCAGACTGAGAAAACTCAACACAGAAGATTTACCCCTCAAGCCGCACGTGGTGGCTTTTAAACCCTCCAATACCTCGATCATCCTGGGTGACAAGTATTTTTTCAAGATTTACAGAAGTCCGCAGGAGGGAGAAAACCCCGATGTGGAAATCATGAAAAACCTGACCCGCCACTCCAGCTTTAAGAACCTTCCACCCTATGTGGGCAGAATGGACTACAAACGTGAGGGATTCGAAGATACTTCCCTGGGAATGCTTTCCAATCTCATTCCTAACGTTGGGAGTGCATGGGAAATGACCGAAACAGCCATTGAAAGTTTTTTCGATAAAGTGCTCAGCGAAAAAACGCAAAACCACAAACCGCCAGCGATATCAGACAGCGAACTGGAAGAGCTTGCGGATCCTTTTTTCATGGAAATGGCGCACCTGCTTGGTCAGCGTACGGCCAGCATGCACAAGTCTATGACGGAAGTAAACCAGGTGAA
Organism: Bacteroidales bacterium; assembly: GCA_007131895.1. Lineage (GTDB taxonomy): Bacteria > Bacteroidota > Bacteroidia > Bacteroidales > UBA7960 > SKVR01. Next base: position 1,334 of record SLPR01000510.1, read on the forward strand.
AGGTTTTGAGCCGGAACCCTTCTCCCTGCTCTATCAAAAATCTCTTTACCAGTCCATGCGTACTTTCGTAAAAAGAAACTTCTCATGGATACAAAACAACAAGCCTGAAGTTGAAGAGGGAACCTGGAAGCAACTGGAATCCATTATTGCCGATCAGGACAGATTTTTCGCTTACATCCAGGAAATTCTTGAAAAAGAAAAAATCGATGCATGGAAAACCAGAATTCATGGCAATTACAAACTCGACAAATTACTTTTTACAGGTAAGGACTTTATTGTAACAGACTTTGAAGGAGAGGTGGAAAATATGCTAAGTGTACGCAAACTCAAGCATTGCCCCCTGAAAGATGTGGCATCTGTTTTGGGTTCTTTCCATTATGCCCTTAACAGAGGATATTTTTACAGAAAAGAGTTTGTTCCGGTGAATGACAATTACCTGCGTCCCCTGATGGACAGATGGTATAGCATGGTCTCAGATGCTTTTCTGAAAGGATACAGGGAAGAGGCGAAAGATTATGGATTTATCCCCCATTGCCCCAAAAAAACAAAGGAGCTGCTCAACATCTTTGTCTTTGAAAAGGCTATTAATGAGATCAGAAAGTTTGCAGACAAACAACCTTCTCATCTTGTTGCACCTATAAAAATACTGCAAAAACTCCAGGAAAATCTACCTTGAAAAACATTGTCATTTATTTTCATCCACCTGTTTACCAGCTAATATCAGGTACTTTGTCAGAAAATTCAGATTGACCTGCGTTTTTTAATAAACTTAATCCATCGATCCTTCAACTCCTATGAATAATCTTGAAACATGGCCCGGGAAACCTTATCCTCTGGGCTCACTTTACGATGGGAAAGGAGTGAATTTTGCCTTATTCACCGAAAATGCCACAGCCGTAGAATTGTGTCTTTTTAATGAGCAGGGCTACCAAACCCATAAAATACCTGTGACCGATCGCACGCACAGTCAATGGCACATTTATATCCCCGGACTACGTGCCGGACAGCAATATGGCTATCGCATTCATGGTCCTTATGAGCCGGGCAACGGACACAGATTCAATGCCAACAAACTGCTCATCGACCCTTATGCCAAAGCGCTCAGTGGTATCGAAAAATGGGACGACTCCCTTTTCGGATACCAGATGAATCACAAACAAAAGGATCTTTCTTTCAGCGAAACCGACAGTGCTCCCTTTGTTCCCAAAAGTGTTGTAATAGATGACCATTTTGACTGGCATGGTGATACACGACTCGAAATCCCCCTGAATAAAACCATCATTTATGAGACACATGTCAAGGGTTTCACCCAACAATTTCCAGGAATACCCGGGGAAATAAGGGGCACCTATGCCGCTATGCGCCATCCCGATGTTATCAATTACCTGAAAAGACTGGGAGTAAATGCAGTAGAACTCATGCCGATTCACCATTTTATCCATGACCGTCAGCTGGTCAACAACGGGCTCTCCAACTACTGGGGTTACAACAGCATCAATTTTTTTGCTCCTCATCCCGAATATTCAGCTGCAGGCTTTGGTGTTGAACAAATCTACGAGTTCAAGAATATGGTTAAGTCCCTGCACGAAGCAGGCATTGAAGTAATCCTGGATGTAGTTTACAACCATACGGGTGAAGGCAATGAGATGGGACCAACCCTGTGTTTCAGAGGCATCGACAATGCAGCCTATTACCGCTTGACCGACAAAGACAAGCGGTATTACATGGACTATACCGGAACGGGCAACACTCTGAACTCGGTGCATCCGACCATTTTGCGTCTTATCATGGACAGCCTTCGCTACTGGGTAACGGAAATGCATGTGGATGGATTCCGCTTCGACCTTGCATCGGCCCTTGCCCGCGAATTCAGCGATGTGGACAAATGGGGTTCCTTCTTCGATGTTTTGCACCAGGACCCGGTCTTGTCGCAGGTAAAACTCATTGCCGAACCCTGGGATATCGGGAAAGGCGGCTACCAGGTAGGGAACTTCCCACAGGGATGGCTCGAATGGAATGGACACTACCGGGATGTAATGCGTGATTTCTGGCGGGGTGAAAGCCGAAAACTGGGCAAGTTTGCCTGGCGTTTTACAGGCAGCTCCGACCTTTATTACGATGACTGGAGACGACCCGTTGCCAGTGTCAACTTCATAACGGCTCACGACGGTTTTACCATGCACGATCTGGTTTCTTACAACGAGAAGCACAACATGGCCAATAACGAAAAAAACCGGGATGGCGAAAGCCACAACCGCTCATGGAACTGCGGTGTAGAAGGCCCCACCGATGACCCCGAAATCAACCATCTGCGTAAAAAACAGGTTCGAAACTTCCTCAGCACCCTTATGCTTTCGCAGGGAATCCCCATGCTGGTGGCAGGTGACGAAATGGGTAGAACCCAGAAAGGAAATAACAATGCTTACTGCCAGGACAATGAACTATCGTGGATTGACTGGGGAAATATGGATGAAGAACTGGTTGAATTTACTTCCCAGCTCATTCGTCTCCGGCTCGAACATCATGTTTTTTCTCGTATCCTGTGGTTCAGATATAAACCCGTAAATGGTTCTGTAGTAAAAGATATTGAATGGTTTCTGCCCAATGGCGATATCATGACCATTGCCGACTGGGAGAGTGATTCAGCAAAATCTGTAGGTGTATATCTTTCTGGAGAGGGTGTGCCAGATAAAACCTTTGATGGTCAGAAACTTAAAGACGATAACTTTTACCTTATTTTCAATGCCCATCACGAAGAAAAGGAATTTATCCTACCTAATGAAGAATGGGGCGGACCCTGGTCGCTCATTATGGATACCCGAAAAGGGAAGTTCTTTTATGACGACCAGCAGGTTTTTAATGCAGGAGAAACAGTATTTGCTGAAGGTCGCTCAGTAGTGCTTCTCATCCATAAAATAGAAAGATAAACGGGACCTCTAAAGTCTGCTCTGCGGCAAAATCTAAAACACCTTTTGTCGACGTCTTAACAAGCCACTACTTAGGATTTACATACCCGAAATTTTTATTACAATCACACCATGAACATTCATCAACGCCATACAGGCATTAACTTTCACCCCAAACCAGAGATAAACCTATGGGCACCCCATGCCCGCAAACTTGCCATAGAAATAGAGGGGAAGAAGACAATAGTCTTAAAGAAAAAGGAAAGAGGTTTCTGGCATGCTCTTGCTGACAACTTGCAACCCGGCGATCGCTACCGGTTGCTTATCAATGAAAAGGACTCCTTCCCCGACCCTTCATCACTGTCCCAACCCGATGGCGTGCATGGAGCTTCGGAGTGTATTAATCTGAACGAAATCAGAAACACAGATTCTACCCACTGGCAGGGAGCAGCCCTTAAGGACCTGATAATTTACGAACTTCATACCGGAACCTTTACCCCCGAAGGAACCTTTGCCGGGATTGCAGGAAAACTGGACTACCTGAAAGATCTGGGCGTGAATGCCATCAAAATATTGCCTGTTGCTGCCTTTCCCGGAGAACGTAACTGGGGCTACGATGGTGTATTCCCATACGCGGTGCAGCAATCTTATGGTGGACCTGTGCAATTTGCAAAGCTTGTGAAAGCCTGCCATGAAAAAGGTATCGCCGTAATTTTGGATGTGGTATACAACCATCTGGGTCCCGAAGGTAATTACCTGGGAGCATTTGGCCCGGCTTTTACAGGCAAATACACAACCCCCTGGGGCAAAGCCATCAATTATGATGACGCCTGGTGCGATGGGGTAAGACAGTTTTTTCTTGAAAATGCACTGATGTGGCTGCGCGACTTTCACGTGGATGGTCTGCGTCTGGATGCCGTACATGCCATTAAGGATTTCAGTCCGAAACATTTTCTTCGTGAGCTGTCAGAAAAAGTTACTGAACTCAACCGGGAATCAGGAAAAAATCACTTCCTGATTGCCGAATGCGATTTGAACGACACCCGCTATATCAACCCTGTAGAAAAAGACGGTTATGGAATGGACGCACAATGGTGCGATGAATGGCACCATTCGATCCATGTGTTGCTCACGGGCGAGAAAAACGGTTACTATTCCGATTTTGGCACATTAGAACAACTGGTGAAATCATTCAACCATGCATACGTTTTTACCGGCGGTTACTCACCCCACCGAAGAAAGATTTTCGGAACCCCCACTGATGGACAACCCGGAGAGCGATTCGTTGTTTTTACGCAAAACCACGACCAGACAGGCAATCGGCTGATGGGCGACCGGCTCTCAACACTCATTGATTTTGAACCGCTAAAGCTGGCTGCCGGAGCCATGTTCATGAGCCCGTTTGTTCCCATGCTTTTCATGGGGGAAGAATATGCTGAGAGCAACCCCTTCCTTTATTTTATCAGTCATGGCGATGACCACCTGACAGAGGCAGTTCGAAAGGGAAGAAAACGGGAATTCCGGGATTTCATCAAAAAGGCCAACCCGCCAGACCCGGCTGCAGAAAGCACTTTCAACCAGTCAAAACTCCAGTGGAACTTTGACAGCGACAAACACAAAAAACAAATGCTGGGGTTTTACACAAAGCTCATAGCCATTCGCAAAGAACATGCAGTGCTGCGACCAGGCGACAGAAGAAATGTATCTGCAACCCTGAGCGACGACAAAAAAGCCATTATTCTGAAGCATGAGGGCGAAAAGGTTAGCATCCTTACCCTTATGAACTTCTCAGAAGATGCAACAACACTGTCTTTTGAGGCAAACCAACCGCAACTTCCCGAACTGCTCATTTACTCTGCACATCAACAGTGGGGAGGTGAAGCTGCCGGCAATGAATCACCATGGAAAACAACCGGGAGTCAAACCGAAATTACTTTGCACCCCTGGTCGGTTGCCATTTCCATTCAAAAATAACAGCATCCTTAAAACTCAGCATCATGTACAATCCCATAGCCACCTATCGCATCCAGTTTAACAAAGACTTCACCCTCAAAGATCTGGAGAAGCAAATTGAATACCTTTCATTGCTGGGCATTGGAGCAGTTTATGCCTCCCCCATCTTTGCAGCAACCCCGGGAAGTGCTCATGGATATGATGTAATTGACCCCCTGCGGTTCAACCCTGAAGTAACCGATGAAGACACCTTTGGAAAAGTGCGAAAGAAAATGCTGCAGAAAAACATGGGATGGATCCAGGACATTGTCCCCAATCACATGGCCTATCACCCCGGGAATGCCTGGATGATGGATGTTCTGGAAAAGGGGATCGATTCTGCATACTATCGTTTTTTTGATCTGGAACCAGGAGTAGCTGGTAAGGACAACAAACTCATGGTCCCCTTCCTGGGAGTTATGCCGGATGAAGCAATAAAAAACGGAGACATCAAAACAGGCTGGAAGAATGGTACTTTCACCGTAGCATATTTCGACAATATTTACCCGGTAAACCACGAAACATTCCGCAGCATTGCAAAAAGCAATATTTCAGCTGCCCCTGCCTCCATCAAAGAGCTATGGGATAAGCAGCTGAAAGCCTCCGTCACCAAAACTTACCTGCAGAAGGAATGGGAAGAAGCAAAGAAAAAGGCTCAGCAGCTGTACGCTGAAAACCCTGAAGTAAAAGAATTCATTGACAATCTGACCCAAAAGCTAAGCTCCCGCGAAGAGACAATTCGCGAAATCCTGGAGATGCAATTTTTCGAATTGTGTCACTGGCAGGAAACCGAAAAGCGAATCAACTTCCGTCGTTTTTTTACTGTAAACGGGCTTATTTGCCTCCGCCAGGAAGAGCCTGAGGTTTTTGAATTGTTTCATAGATTTTTAATGAAACAGGCAGACCAGGGAAGCATTAGCGGATTGCGCATTGATCATATCGATGGATTGAACGACCCTAACCAATACCTTGCCGGGCTGCGAAAGCTTTGTGGCCATGAGACATGGATTGTTGCTGAAAAAATCCTGGAGCACCATGAAGAGCTTCCCTCTTTTTGGCCTGTTCAGGGCAGTACAGGTTATGATTTCCTGGCAATGGTCAACAACCTTCTTACCAGCGTTGAGCATTACGACAAACTCAAAACGCTTTACAGGGAAGTTACCAATATCAAAGCCTCGCCTGGGGAACTTGTCTACAAAAACAAAAAGATGATTCTCACCACCCGTATGCATGGAGAATGGGACAACATCTTTCATTATTTCAATCAGTTTGGCTTTATCGATTATGAGCAAGAGAACGTCAGCCGGGAAGAAATCAAGGAAGCGCTGGGAGAATTTATGCTTGCATGTCCGGTTTACAGGCTATATCCCAGGGGATTCCCGCTTAGAAATCAAAACCGAAAGGTAGTGGAAGAAATCTTCGCAACCGCCCAAAAACGAACCCCGGCATTGACTCCGGCATTGGAAAAACTCTCATCAATCCTTCTATTGCAGAAACATGATGACAATGCTTTTAATAAAAAACTGCAGCTTTTTTTCACCCGGCTGATGCAATTCACAGGCCCGCTTATGGCTAAAGGGGTTGAGGACACTTCGATGTATCAATACAACTGCTTCATTGCCCACAACGAAGTGGGCGACGCCATCAATGCTTCGGGCATCACCATCTCTGAGTTTCATGCAGCTATGGAGGATCGACAGCAAAAATGGCCTTACACCATGAATACAACCTCCACGCACGACACCAAGCGTGGAGAAGATGTAAGGGCCCGTCTCAATGTAGTCAGTGAGCTTACCGATGAGTGGAAAGAGAAGGTGCACCAATGGATGCAAATGAACCAGAAACTCAAAATCCGGCTCGACACGGGTTTGCTGGAACCCTCTACGAGTATAGAATATTTTATTTACCAGACTTTGCTGGGCACTTTCCCTTTCAATGGACAAATTGATGAAGCCTATCTGCAGCGCATCGACGAATATCTTGTGAAAGCATTGCGTGAAGCAAAACGAAAAGTCAGTTGGAGAGATCCGGATGATACTTACGAGAATACTGTTTGTCAGTTTGCCCGCCAAATTCTCAACCCAAAGCACGACTTCCTGGCAGCATTTGTTCCTTTTATGCAAAAGGTGGCATGGCGGGGCATTACCAACTCCCTGACACAACTTACCCTGAAAACCACCTGCCCGGGAATCCCCGACATCTACCAGGGCACTGAACTTTGGGATTTCACCCTTGTGGATCCCGACAACCGGCAACCGGTAGATTACCAGCTTCGGCGCGCTCAATTGAAAGAGATGAAAAATCATCAACAACCTGATGCTGATGGATTGCTGAGAGACTTGCTGAAAAATGCCACCGACGGCAGAATCAAACTCTGGTACACCGCATGTCTGCTAAATGCGCGCAAGCAAAATCCGGATCTGTTCGTAAAAGGTGAATACATCGCCCTGACCGTTTCAGGGAAAAGAAAAGCCCACATGCTTGCCTTTGCCCGCAAACACCAAAATGACTGGGCTATTGTTGCTGTTCCGCTAATCACCGCAACCCTGTCTGACCAGACGGGTCCGGCCTGCCTTCTGGATATGGACTGGGCTGATACACGAATTCAGCTGCCTCCAAACGCACCTGAAAAGTGGCTCAATGTTATAACTTCTGAAACTGTCAAGGGAAAAGACACCCTGATCCCGGAAGAGGTATTTACAGGTATCGCTCCGGTAGTCTTGCTGGGCATAGGAGAAAGCCAGAATACTTAATGCACCGCAAAGAGATACCTGCTCCAATTGTTACCGCTTGGCGGTTCAGCTATTGCAGAAAAAGAGGGTACCGGCGTAATCCTTTTACCGCGTAGCGTTACCGCGTAGCGGTTACACAAAAAAGATTGTCAATGCAAAACTATTCTGCAGCAGATAAACTATCTTTCCCTTTATACAACAACAAAGCCCGCAATCAGTTAAGATTACGGGCTTTCTTGTAACTTGCGGTAAACGGACACTTCAGGTCTCTTCCTTCAGTAATAAATAAAGGTCTTACGGGCGCTCATTAGAGAGCTTCTCCATTTCTTCGTTGAAAATATTTTCAAACTTCATTTTGTCATAATCCAGACGCAGCCTTTCGTCTCTGCTGATACGGCTTGAAATATTATTCATCAACTCATCTTTTGCCACTTCAACAGCAACATACACACTGTACCTGCCGTCGCGTTCAAAAGTTTTGCTGCATACAGTAGCAACGTTATTGAGGGATTGGTTTACTACAGACCGGGTAAGGTCTTCAAATCTCTCTGAATACTCATTAACATCACCCACAGTTATATCCTGAGAGTAGCGATCCGTAACAGACTTGATGGTGCGATTGACACTGGCAGCCAGGGCTGCATTCGCATCGAGATTGGCACGACGACGGGTGGAAGCAAGGTTGGTACCCTCTGCCATTCCCGTACCACGGAAATATGTCATGTCTGAGCTAAATTCCTCATCGCTGCATGGCAAAATAAGTTCGGTACCCAGGGCATTGCCGGAAGCTACTTCTTTCTTGCTCCCGCAATTGACAAATACAAACACACCTGCCATAAGTGCAGTAAAAAACATGATTTTTTTAACGTTTGTTTTTTTCATAATAATGGAAATTTAATTTGATAGTAGATTGAAAAATCAAAATGTAACGAGCCGACAGCAACATTCCTGCCAAAATTATCTATAGTTATATTTGTCAAAAGTATCAAATTATTCAATAAAGACCTTAATTTTATTGTGAAAAGCCATTGAATTCATCTTGTGA
>SLPR01000153.1 GCA_007131895.1 Bacteroidales bacterium
AGTGAGATTTATTCTTCGGATGACCAGCTGCTGGGCACCTACTACATCCACAATCGCTCCAATATAGAGTTTGATGATTTGCACGAAAACGTAGTCCATTCATTGCTTGCCACTGAAGACATCAGGTTTCACAATCACTCAGGGGTTGATGTACGCAGCATCATGAGGGTGCTGTTTCGCAATATAATTGGAGGAAAACGCAGTGCAGGAGGAGGGAGTACAATCAGTCAACAGCTGGCCAAAAACCTTTTCCCACGCCAGGAAAGCCCATCTACTGCACAACTGGTGATTATCAAGCTCAAAGAATGGGTAACCGCAACCAAACTGGAGCGCAATTACACAAAAAACGAAATCATGGCCATGTATCTCAACACGGTAGATTTTGGCTCGCATGCTTTCGGAATAAAATCAGCAGCTAAAACGTATTTCAATTCATCCCCTGATTCGCTTAAAGTAGAAGAGTCAGCCATGCTCATTGGAATGTTGCAAGCCCCAAGCTGGTTTCATCCGGTGCGAAATCCTGAAAGAGCTACCGTAAGACGGAATGTTGTGCTGAGCCAGATGGCCCGCTACGGTTTCATTTCCCCCAGTGAATTTGATTCCATCAGAGAATTACCCCTTGACATGTCCCAATTCCAGATACAGGACCAGAATACAGGTCTTGCAACCTATTTCAGAGAAGTACTGCGACATGAGCTGGTTCAGTGGTCGCAAACCCGTATGAAACCTGACGGATCCAACTATAACATTTATCGTGACGGTTTAAAGATATACACTACCGTTGACAGCCGGATGCAAAAGCACGCGGAGGACGCTGTGGCAGAACATATGGGCGGCTACCTGCAAAAAGAGTTTTTCAACCACTGGAGAGGGTTTCCCCATGCTCCTTTTGGCACCGACCTGAGTCAGGAGGAAGTCAGAAGGCTCATGAATAACTCCATGCGTCGCACCGATAGATACAGGTATCTGAGACGAATGGAGGTCTCTGAAGACTCTATCAGGAAAAACTTCAATACACCCACTGCCATGAGAATATTCTCATGGGAGGGAGAAACAGATACCATAATGACACCCATGGATTCCATCAGGTATTACAAACATTTTCTCAATACCGGGGTAATGGCAGTAGAACCTCAAACCGGGCATGTGAAAGCCTATGTGGGTGGAATAGATTTTAAGCACTTTAAATATGACCATGTTTCGCAAAGCCGCAGACAGGTAGGTTCTACATTTAAACCCTTTCTTTATACCCTGGCAATGCAGGAGGGTGAATACGGCCCCTGCACGGAAGTTCCCAACACCCCGGTTTCTTTTGAGCTTGCTGATGGCTCCGTCTGGACACCCAAAAACTCCACCGACAGAAGGGAAGGAGAAATGGTTTCCCTTAAGTGGGCCCTGGCCAACTCTGTCAACTACATCTCAGCATACCTCATCAAAAGGTATTCTCCCCATGCTCTCATCAGGCTGGTCAACAATATGGGCATCAACGAACCCATGGATGCAGTTCCTGCAATCAGCCTGGGCACACCCGATATTTCTGTTTACGACATGGTAGGTGCCATGTCTACCTATGCCAACAAAGGGATTTATATCAAACCGAGTTTTGTAACCCACATAGAAGACCACAACGGAAACCTTATTGAATCTTTTATTCCCGATCAAAATGAAGCAATGAATGAGCAAACAGCCTATCTGATGCTTGAACTGATGAAAGGGGTAGTGCAAAGCGGAACAGGACAAAGACTACGTTTCCGCTATAATCTTACCAATCCAATCGCAGGAAAAACCGGAACTACTCAGAACAACTCCGACGGATGGTTTATCGGCCTTACTCCCGACCTGGTTGCAGGAGTATGGGTAGGAGCTGAAGACAGGGGAATCAGATTCAGAAATATTGCATTGGGCCAGGGCGCCAATATGGCGCTGCCCATCTGGGCGCTCTTTATGCAAAGGGTTTATGAAGACCCATCGCTGGAGGTTTCTCAGGGTGACTTCGAGCCTCCTTTGCAATCCATTCCTTTTGAAACCGACTGTGACAACATTCAGCGGGAAAGAAGCCCTTCAAGAATATTTGACCAGGGTATTTTCTGACAAAATAAAATTCATACGAAAGAAGCCCGGTGTTAACTGCAACACCGGGCTTCTTGTTTAATCTTTTTTGAGTCAAATGGGGTTTGAATACCCTTGCTTACTCAAGGTCAAACCTCATATAATCATACCTGCTCCCAGGGTCTCATGGGTGGCCTCATCAATAAAAATCACACTTCCCGTATTGCGATTAAGCTGGTATTTGTCGAAAAACAAAGGCTGAGTGGTACGTATTGAAATCCTGCCAATGTCATTTATTCCAATCTCCTTGTCATCCTGTATCCGGTGCAAAGTATTGACATTAATCTTATAATGAATTTTTTTGATAACACACCTGGCATCCCGCGTTGTATGCTTAATGCTGTATTTTCCGTTTAGCTGCAGCTTTTTGGCATTCATCCAGCATACCATCACATCAATATCCTGGCTAACCTCAGGCTTATTGTTCTCTCTTGAAATCATATCCCCGCGGCTAATGTCAAGTTCATCTTCCAGGCGAATACTGACAGACATGGGGGCAAATGCTTCCTTTACCGGCCCGTCAGGCCCCTCAATGGATTTTATGTGGGTGGTAAAACCCGAAGGCAATACCATCACCTTGTCGCCGGGTTTAAAAATACCACCGGCAATCCTGCCTGCATAGGCGCGGTAATCATGAAAGTCGTTGTTATGAGGGCGGATAACAAGCTGAACAGGGAAGCGACAATCCACAAGGTTTAAATCGCTGCCGATATGTATGGTCTCAAGCAGGTACATGAGGGTGGGACCTCCGTACCAGTTCATGTTGACTGATTTATCTACCACATTATCACCATTGAGGGCACTTATGGGAATAAATTGAATGTCCTTTACATTGAGCTTGGAAGCAAAAGTCTGGAACTGTTTTTTGATTTGTTCAAAAACAGCCTCATCATAATCCACCAGGTCCATCTTGTTGATGCACATTACCATGTGAGGGATACCCAGCAAAGATGCAATGAAAGCATGCCTGCGTGTCTGCTCTATCACCCCTTTTCTGGCATCCACCAAAATAATGGCAAGGTTGGCTGTAGAAGCTCCGGTTACCATATTGCGCGTATACTGTATATGTCCCGGAGTGTCAGCAATGATAAATTTGCGTTTGGGAGTAGCAAAATACCTGTAGGCAACATCAATGGTGATTCCCTGCTCACGCTCTGCTTTCAATCCATCGGTAAGCAGAGCAAGATTGACGTACTCTTCTCCCCTTCTCTCGCTGGTAAGCCTTATGGCTTCGTATTGATCTTCAAAAATAGATTTGCTGTCGTAAAGCAGCCTGCCTATCAATGTACTTTTACCATCATCTACACTTCCGGCCGTGGTAAAACGGAGCAACTCCATATCCAGGTAGCCGTTTGAGCTAAACTTATTCATATCTCGTGTTTGTTTTACTTTATATTATATTCTGCAGACAACCCCCACAATTAATTGATGCAGGTGGCCTGGTCAATTGGGTTGAGCTAAAGGATAAGAGAAGACAACCCGCCCGGGAATGTTTAAAAATACCCTTCTCTTTTGCGATCTTCCATGGCCGTTTCTGAACGCTTATCATCAGCCCTTGTACCCCGCTCAGTCTGGCGGGCTGCAGCAACCTCCTCTATAATTTCTTCAATGCTTGAGGCGTCAGAAAGAGCCGCACCTGTGCAGCTCATGTCACCAATGGTACGAAACCGGATTTTCATTTTTTCCCACTTTTCGTCTTTTTGAAGCTTGATGAACTCACTTCTGGCCAGCAATACCCCTTTGCGATTTACACATTCGCGGTAGTGACTGAAGTAAAGGGACGGCATCGGGATGTTTTCCAGCAAAATATACTGCCACACATCCATTTCTGTCCAGTTGCTCAGGGGGAATACCCTGAAATGCTCACCCTGGTATTTTTTTCCGTTGAAGAGGTTCCACAGTTCAGGTCGCTGGTTTTTGGGATCCCACTGTCCAAATTCATCACGGTGGCTGAAAAACCGCTCTTTAGCCCGGGCCTTTTCTTCATCACGTCTTCCCCCTCCCATCGCTGCATCAAAACCATGCTCTTCCATGGCATCAAGCAGTGTAACGGTTTGCAGCACATTACGACTGGCGTTAATGCCGATCTCTTCTGCTACCCTGCCATTATTAATAGACTCCTGCACACTTCCCACCACCAGACGGGCCTTTAGCCTGGCCACCAGTTCATCACGATACTGAAGGGTTTCGGGAAAATTGTGCCCGGTGTCAATATGCAGCAGCGGAAAAGGAAGACCTGCAGGATAGAAAGCTTTGTAGGCAATATGGAGCATGACAATGGAATCTTTACCCCCGGAAAACAACAGCACCGGTTTTTCAAATTGTGCCACTACCTCACGAATCACGAATAAGGATTCGGCTTCCAGTTCTTTTATATGTTTCAGATTATAGGATTGCATTTTTCTGTTATGTTGATTGTTGGTTAGTAATTATCGGCAAAATAAATCCGACAAATTGATTGACCAGTTCGTTTTTACTGAATATTTCAGTATTTAGCTCAAAATCTGGCTTTTCAGGAGGTTCATATGGTGAGTCAATTCCTGTAAAGTCAGGCAATTGATTGTTTCTGGCTTTTTTATAAAGCCCCTTGGGATCTCTTTTTTCGCACAGACCCAGGGGGGCATTTACAAATACCTCAATATAGTCCTCCGGTCCAATGATTTTCTTTGCCAGATGCCGGATATGGCGGGTAGGAGAGATAAAACAATTGATTACCACAATCCCTGCTTCCAAAAAAATCCTGGAAAGATGGGCAACCCGGTGAATGTTTTGCAGCCGCCCCTCCAAACTAAAGTCCAGATCACGGTTGATGGTAGCCCTTATAATGTCAGCATCAAACACCTGCGTGAGGATACCTTTTTCTGCGAGCCGTTTTTCGATGTCAATGGCCAGTGTTGTCTTTCCCGAACCCGACAGGCCCGTCATCCAGATTACTTTGGCTTTCTGCTTCAGAATCGCCTCTTTTACCCCTCTGGTAACAAAAGGATTGCTAAGCCATGGATTTTGGGGTCTTTTGGGGGTCATTGTTTTCTACAACCTAAATTAAACAAACAGTTAACTCTCTGTAATATTATGTGTTGCAAAAGTATAAAAAATTACTGCAAAGCTGAAAATTGAAAAATGTACGATAAGTAATATTTATGAATAAAAAATTTGGACTAAATTTGCCATCTCACTAGTATTTTTCCCAAAAACGATAAATTATGCGCCGCCTTGCAATATGGATATTAGGTCTTATGGGCTGGAAGGTTACCCAGGATATGCCTCAGGGTGTATCCAAAGCCGTAGTTGTGATGGCTCCCCACACCAGCAACTGGGATTTTGTGTATGGCAGATTGGGATTTGCCAAATGGGGAATTACGCCACGGATGATGATAAAAAAGGAGTCATTCTTTTTCCCCCTTGGAGTTGTACTTAGAGCACTGGGGGCATTCCCCATTGACAGGGGGTTTAGCACGGGAACTATAAAACGGGTTACCGCTCTTATTAATGAATCAGATTCCTTTTTTCTGCTCATTGCACCCGAAGGAACCCGCAAGTTGGCAAAAAACTGGAAAAAGGGATTTTATTTTGTAGCACAACAAGCCAAGGTGCCTATTATATGTGGCTATCTGGATTATAAGACCAAAACCGGGGGCATGGGCCTGATGCTTTATCCATCGGGCGATTATGATGCTGACCTGAAGAAGATCCAGGACTTTTACAAAGACAAACAAGCCAAATACCCTGAAAAATTCAGCCTTTCGCCAGAGAACCTGAAGAAAAATCAGGGTTAAGAGCCTCTGAGTATTTCATGCAGATTGAGCCTTAAAAAGATATTGTACTGGGGCTTAATTTCATTGTTGAGCCCCAGGTTAATCTGGCTAAGACTCACAGACCCACCCAACCGAAAGCTGAAGCTGTCACTCACTTCAAAATTAAGTCCGGCTCCGGTGTAAATTCCGAAACCCATACCATAGTCACGGATACCATAAATCTCACTTCTTATTTCTCTTATATTGAATTGTATACCACTAACATTCACCCGATTTTCTATGATTTTGGTGTCGGTAATGTTGAGACCACTTTCTATGAACGGATGGATGTAAGAGGAAGTATACAATGTGTATTGAAAACCCAGCCGCAACTCAATTCGTTCCTCCACACCGTAAATATCAGAAAGCAAACGAAAGGGTTCGGAGGTAGAAGTGAACTTATCTGTAATGATGGTAAATTTATCTGCAGCGGTAAGCCTGGTGTAATTGAATTCTCCCATTAAAGCAAAACTCCTGCTGAATGTAAACCCACCAAAAAACCCAATGAGCAGTCCGGGATCATAACGCATGTTTTGTGGCAGCTCACCAATTTCAAAGGTTTCGATGATCTCTTCCACATTGGCAATCAGCCTGTCGCGATTGTAATGCCTGTTCAGAGCCGACTCAACGGCGTGCTCTCCATCGCTGTGCTTTCCTGACCCGTCATAATACCTGGCAGTAGACGGATGGGCAAAATAACCACCAAAGCTGATGCCATATATCCAGCGAAGAGTAGGTGCATTATCGGTGTTATAATTTTGCAGTTTAAGTTCCTGACCGTAAGCCTGTGAAGGGAATGAGGAAAGTGCACCCGGAAAAACCGGAAAAAACAGCATAAAGCAAAGACCTGCAACAGCAAAACAAATGTTTGCCTTTGCCAACCTGGGAAACCTGATAGCAAAACCCGCAGGTCGCTTTGCTGAAACAATGCTCTTTATGATATTATATTTCATACACATGCAATTCTGTTTTAAAAATGCCATTTGCCGTTATTGCGAAGATTCTGTATCGGGTTGACATTGATACTATTCGGAATGGGCTCACCTTTTAATGTCATTGAAATACGTATCCAGCAAAATCTGTGCTGCCTGATAAGGAGTGAGCTTATTTTCCTCTATCAGTCTCAGTGTGGCGGGGGTTTTATCAACAACTCCGGGATGAAGATAAAAATGATCCGATAAATATTGCTGAATGGATTCGTACATCTGGTGCTTTTGCTGGCTTTTTCTCTTTTTCAGAAAGAATCCGCTTTGGTTAACATGAGCAAAAAAAGCATTGATCATGTCGTTCACTGTGTCGATACCGGTTTTTTTCAGGGATGAGCAAATTACCACCGCGGGAGGCCATCCGGAGGCCGGAGGGGGAAAGAGGTGCAAGGCACTCTGGTATTGTACCCTGGCGTTTTGGGCTTTGATGAGGTTATCTCCATCTGCCTTGTTGATAACCATGCCATCGCACATTTCCATGATCCCTCTTTTGATTCCCTGCAGCTCGTCGC
The DNA here is from genome assembly GCA_007131895.1 of Bacteroidales bacterium. Taxonomy (GTDB): domain Bacteria; phylum Bacteroidota; class Bacteroidia; order Bacteroidales; family UBA7960; genus SKVR01. The sequence goes on from SLPR01000153.1 coordinate 7,402, forward strand.
CGGCGCCGGCCAACATCAACAACAGAAAAAAATCAACCATCGAATGTACCGCAGTTTCCGATTGCCCTACCCCCACGGTTTCCACCAGGATGCGGTCATACCCTGCGGCTTCGCACAGGATAATGATCTCACGGGTTTTTCGGGCAACACCCCCCAGGGATCCAGCCGAAGGGCTGGGCCGGATAAAGGCATGTTCGTGGGTTGAAAGCAATTCCATTCGGGTTTTATCGCCCAGGATGCTGCCTTTGGATATTTCGCTGCTGGGATCCACAGCCAGCACAGCAATTTTGTGCCCCTTTTCGATCAGGTGCATTCCAAAGGCCTCAATAAAAGTGCTTTTACCAACCCCTGGTACGCCTGTAATACCAATTCTCAGAGAACGGGATGACAAGGGGATGCATTTTTCTATGATTTGCTGAGCTTTTTCATAATGTGCGGGCAATGAACTTTCTACCAGTGTAATGGCCCTGCTGAGCATGGTCCGGTTTCCCTCTGCAATTCCCTTCACATATTCATCCACACTCAACTCGTTGCCCTTTCGGGCCTGCATGGCACGGATGGCTTTTTCATTGATCACAGGGGGGCGCTCAACTCCCTTGTTGACTTTCAAAGCACTATCAAATTCTTTTTTTTCAGGGGTTTGCTTCTTTTCTGACATGCCAATCAATTTTGTACAAACCTACACAATATTTTATTGTGAGAAAAAGTTTATTAAAGCAGAATGTAAAGCACCACCAAAATTCCGCAAGCATGGAAATTCCGCAAGCATGATTATTCCCAAACGCTTATTCACTTACCCTGCATGTATTCTCTGCTTTTCGTAAAATGCACTATTTCAAAGACACTTTTAAGTAAAGTTGGCATAAAAAACATATCCAAAATGCTCTCCTTACATTCAAGGACAAAATAGCCGTGTGTTAGGCTATTTGACAACTGTTGATTGAGAATTTATTTTGTTAACTTTGTAGGAAAGAGTTCCTTTCAACAACAAACGATCAGGATGTATTCAAAAAATGCGGTCAATCGCATTGGTATTATAATTATTAAAACTTGTTTTATGAAACTGCTGAAAAATAGTTTTCCGTTTCTTGCCTTATTAAGTATACTGATTATTACTCCTGTATCTGAGGTGAGGGCTCAAACTCTTCCGGAAGTGCTGGAAGAAGGCACCCTTAGCGAACAATATGAATACCTGCACGAACGCACCAATATATATAATAATTTCCGGGCCATCCGGGAGGATATGTTCCGCAAAATCAGGCGCAATTCTATTGACTCTCTTAACAGTGCCTATGCAGAGATAAGACAGCTCAACCAGCAAATTGCAGAGCAGCAAAGCGGTATAGATTCCCTTAACGTTTTGCTGGAAACTACCGCTTCCGAGCGTGATGCCGCCATCAAAGACCGCGACAGCCTTTTTCTGTTTGGCATTCCCATGACCAAAACTTTTTATAACGTGTTGCTCTGGTCTGTTATCATTGCCCTGGCTGTTGTCCTGCTGATTATTATGGTGTTATTTAAAAGAGCCCATCATATTGCAGGACAAAAAACGCGGGAAATGAAAGAACTACAAGACGAGTTTGATGAATACCGCAAAACCTCACGCGAGAGGTTTGAACAACAATCCATCGATCATTTCAATGAAGTGAAACGCCTGAGGGGGATTTAAACTACTCCCCTTCATAAATCATTTTGCGGGTCATACCGCCATCGGCCATGAAATTCTGCCCGGTGACAAAGCCAGATTTATCGGAAAGCAGGAACCAGCAAAGCTCAGCGATGTCTTCAGGTTTTCCTATGCGTCCGGCAGGGTGCTGAAGATGATGTTTTTCTGCCCAAACAGGGTTTTTTCTTCTGCTTTTCTTTTGCCAGGGAGCCACTTCAATCCAGCCGGGACTGATACAATTGACCCTTACATAGGGTTGCAGGCTCATGGCCAATGCATGGGTGAGTGATAATACCCCGCCCTTGGAAGCGGCATAGGCTTCACTGTCGGGCTCCGACATAAAGGCCCGGGTGCTGCAGATATTGACAATGGTCCCCTGGTTTCTTTTCAATCCCGGTGCCAATTGTTTGGAGGTAAGGAAATGTGAGGTGAGATTTACCGACAGGGTATGATTCCATTCCTCAAGACTTAGATCTTCCAGAGGTTTGAACTCCGATATGGCGGCATTATTGACAAGATATTTCAATGCAGGGCGCTGGCTGACAATGCTTTCGAGAGTCTTTGACAGCAGCTCTTCATTGGAGACATCGCACAAAATGGTTTTGCTCATTTGCAGATCGGGGGTTTCCCGGTCAAAATCATCCAGCGCCTCTTTATCATTGTCCAGCACAAAAACATAAACGTTTTCCTGCATGAGTTTCAGACTGATGGCTTTGCCGATTCCCTGGGCTCCACCGGTTACAATTGCAGTATGCATAGCTTTTTTTTTAGTGAAAATCTTATTCAAAAAGTCCATCTACTGACAAATACCGTTCGCCGGTATCGTAGCAGAAAGTAAGGATACGTGCACCTTTGGG
>SLPR01000509.1 GCA_007131895.1 Bacteroidales bacterium
AATAACAGCAAGGTTTGAATGGTCTGCTGCGTAAGCTGGTGTTTGCTCGTCTGCAGAACTTCACAAAAGCAAAAGCATGCAAAACAAAGCAGGAGGAAAAACAATTGTTTTCCTCCTGCTTTGTTCTTATCCCATAACCGGGGTATGGTTATCTTTTAATACTATTGCTTATACCAGTCTTCTGAATCGAATAATGATAAATGTAAGGATAAGCAGTATCCCCAAATAAATGGACCAGTTGGAAAGTGGTATTCCTGGTTCGGGACCGGGATCTGGATCTTCACCTTCTGTCCATGTAAATTGTGCTCCATCAGTGAAAGAGCCGATAACGGCATCTATGATGTCTTCACCCAGATTGGCGCCCTCAATGCAGAAGGTGGCGATTCCGCTGCTGTTGGTAAAGGCAAATCCTGAGAGTGCGCTGTTGGGCCCGGTAATGTTAAAGTCTACCCTGACTCCTGCAACAGGATCTCCAAACTGGTCTTGCACCAAAGCTTCCCAGCAATGTTCTGTACCTACAGGAGCCGAGCCGGTTTTGGGTGAGATGGCAATGGATGATACGGTTGCTACAGCTCCGAATGCCTGACCTCCCAGGTATCCGTAAGAGTCAAAGCTGCCAAAGCCATACACCAGCAGCCCGATGGGAAGTGCGCTGGAGACAGAATGCACACCTGCTGAAACGGAAATCCGTGCACCGGAGAAGGTTGTTCCCGGGATTGCTGTCCATGCGCTTTCCGGTACTACTACCCCATCAACCAGCACGGTACTTATGTTTGCTGTGGGGGAAGTGATGTTGAGGAAGTTGATGGGAATATTTGGAGTACCGGCAGAAACAATATAATTGTTGAGAAACTGCTCATCCGGTGGCACCAGTGCAAAGAAGGGGTCGGAAATTACACCATCAGCCTCACTGCTCCTGGAGTATTGTCCTACCAGGATGGGGTTGTTGGAAGTAATCCTGTTGTAAGTGGTGCTTCCCAGTATGGTTTCATAAAATTGACCGGCGCTCAGGGTGGCAACATTTACTCCGTTAATGTTCACCTGAGTTCCGCTTTGCTGTGCCATGATACGGAAAACGTCACCTGCCAGGCGGGTGGCCAGGGGGACAGTGAGGAAGCTTTGTCCCCAGCCACCAAGAGGAATCATTTGTTGTACCAGGTGGTCGCAAGCCCTGAGGTTGCCCGAGATATTGGTGCAGTCATTGCCACCGAAAACACTTATGGGTTTATCAGCAACAACATATGATCCGGTATAGTCAGCATTGATAGTATTGGATCTGAGCTGGAAGGTTTGTCCGGCATTCAGCACCACGTTTCCTGAAGATCCTGCAGTAAAACCGCCACCACTTGCTGTTGGGGTTATGGTTACAGAGGTATTATCTTCAGTAGCAACAATGGTCATTTGTGAGTTGAGACTGGAAAAAGCTACATCACGCGTATAGGCCATCACATAATATTCAGTGCCAATGGCATCTACCGGAAGGGCCAGGTAGGCATCTGTGGTAGCATTTTGCTGATTCATTGCATAAACTGTAACAGGCACATCGGAAGTAATGTGGATACCCTTGTTTTCAACAACACCATTAGATTGAATATCTACCTGGTTGGGAAGATTAATGGTGGTTAAAGAGCCTGAAGCAACGTTTACCGTTGTATTAAACGCGGGGGTGGTGATGCTTATAGTTACCTCGGCATTGGCTTCAGCCGTAATGTAAAGTTGTCTCAATCCCGAGCTGCTAATATTTCCGGGAAAGCCGATCCAGAATTCTGTACCCTGGCTGCTTTGAGCGAATAGTGATCCCGAAAACAGGGACACCAGAAGCAAAGCAGAAAGCAGCAGCAGGCGTTTGGCTAAGTTTTGTATTGCATTGTTCATAATACGTATTTTTTAAGTTTTGATTAAAAATTGACTAGCGGGTTGCATTGACAGTAATGCTTCTGAATTCAAAATCCTGAATCCGGACAACCCTGGTAGGAGATACCATGGAAGAAAGAACCAGGCATTCTGTCTTGTCATAATCGCTGCAACTTCTGGCTTCGATAGTCCTGCCTGCTGCGAGGGTCAGCTCTTTCTCCGATGCAAAACCTTCTATGGTGCGCCTGGTGCTGGCATCAGTGAAAAACTCTTTCCAGTTTACCTGTACTTCGAAGTCATTTCTGTTAACAATCCTTAGCAATACTGCTTTCTGTCCGCTGCAGTTGTCTAACTTGTAATAGAAATCAACATTACTTGTTGATTGGTCGAGGATCCAGTCTTCTGACATTTCTGTGGTAAGACTCAGGCCTTCAGGGCTGAGGGCCATGATATTGCTTCCCCAAAAAAACAACAGGGAAAGCAAAACCGGGATGATTGTGGATTTTTTCATTTTGAAAATAGTTTGGTGAAAAGTAAAAAAAGGTAATTAAATCAATACCAAATTTAGACAAAGACAAAATAAAACGGAAGTTTAAGCGGGGGTTTGTTGTTCGGATAAATTTATCCGAACTTTATTCTTTTTACGCACATAGTTAGGAGATAAAAATAATTAGTATAAAGAAGAAAGGGGGATCCCGGTAGAAATATCAGGTTTTGTGAGACTTGTAAAACAAAAGTGAAAACCGGACTGCTTGTCTTCTCGACCTTAGTGTGAAGTCTATCTGAAAACAATCTGGAAAAACAGTTCAATAAAAAGGGAGACCCACCGGATCTCCCTTTTTATTTTTATTCCTGCCCCTTTTGTTCTCTATTGTTCAAGCACCAGGTAATTGGGTTCAGGTTTCAATCAGTCCTCTTTCGATGGCATATTTCATCAGTCCTACAATAGATTTTGTTTTTGTTTTGATGAAGATGTTGCGGCGGTGTGCTTCAACGGTGCGCTCACTGATAAAAAGCTTTTCTGCAATCTGTTCATTGCTCAGTTCTCTTGCAATAAGGTTAAGCACTTCGCTTTCCCTTGCTGACAGCACCGGTTTCTTTTCTTCTTTGGGTTCCGGGCTGTCGGGCGGACTGCTTAAGTTGTCCATGATGATTTGCTGGGTATCGCGACCCAGGTATCTTTGGTTGTTGTGTACCACCCTGATGGCCTCTATTACTTCGTTCATCTTGGTGCGTTTCAGGATATAGCCCGTTGCCCCGGCTTCTATCATGCGGGTAATGATAGAAATATCATTGTGCATGGTGAGGGCAATGATTTTTATTGTAGGGTACAACTCCTTGATTTTTAAAGCTGCATCAATCCCAGAGCTCCCGGGCATATTGATATCCATCAGGATAACATCCACAGGTCTGGCCTGCAGAAAAGAAAGGGCTTCCTGCATGGAATTGGCACCCCCTTCAAATACAATATCATTTTCATCTTCGAGGAGTGATTTCAGCCCTTCAATCATGAGCTGGTGATCGTCAACTATCAATACTTTGATGGGTTCTCCTGACATTTTGTGTGGGGTTTAAGGGTATTACAATGCTTATGATGGTGCCTCTTGCAGGATTGGAATCAATATGAATGCTGCCATTGAGGTTTTCGATGCGGGTTTTCATGTGGGTAAGCCCATGTCCACTATGACCATTGAGATTTGTCATGTCAAATCCAATCCCGTTATCTTCTGCCATGAGCGTGATTTCATTGTTACCTTGCGCAATTTGCAAAGATAGTTGACTGGCATTGGAATGTTTGATGGTGTTGTTGAGGATTTCCTGTATGGCCCTGAAAAGGGTATTTTCCACCAGGCTGTTGAGCTTGCCCTCCAGTCCGAAGGTTTCAAAACTCATTTGTAATTGGTGGCTTTGGTTAACCTGGTCGGTAAGGTTTTTCAGAGCCCCCTTCAATCCTCTTTCCGAAAGCAGTGAAGGAGCCAGATTGTGCGAAATGTTGCGCACTTCAGCGAAAGCTTCATCAACACTCCTCATCACTGCGTTGAGCAATTCTGTTCTTCTTGGTTCGGCAATATCCTTCTTTTTTTGCAGTACGCTAACATTAAGCCCTGCAACAGAAAGCAGCTGTCCAAGGCCGTCGTGCAATTCCTGTCCGATACGCTTGCGCTCCTGAATTTCTGCTTCTACTGCGGCATGCGACTTTTTCTCGGTAAGCTCTATGATGGTTTGCTGCAACTTAACTCTTTGATGGTTTCGATGGTTTAGGTATATGAAATACAAACCGGTAATGGCCAGTATGAAAACCAAAACAGCAAACCAAAGCAAATTGTTCTTTTTGCTGATGGCCAGCTCCTTGCGTTCCAGCTCGAGTTGTTGCAGCTGGTTGGTTTGGCTTAGACTGCTGATCTCAAAATCATAGATCTGGTGCAGGATGGTCTGGTTGAGCAACTCTTCCTTAATTTTGATATGTTCTCTGTAATGATAAAAGCTGTTTTCGAAATCACCCATGGCTTCATAAATATTGGAAAATACCATGTGCGTGCTGCTTTGCAGGGTAAGGCTGCTTAAGTCAGTGGCAGTTTGCATGGCTTTCCGGGTCAGTTGTAATGCTTCACTTTTCTTTTCCGACTCAAGGAGCGATTTGGAGATACCCAGCAGGGAGGATGCATAATAAGACTGATGGTTGATCTTAAGGGCGATATCACGGCTTTTTTCAAAATATGCAATGGCATGGGGAATCTGTTGGATGGAAAGGTAAATATTTCCTTTGCCCTGGTAAGATATGCACAGTCCGAACTGATTGTTGGCAGATTCTGAAAGGGTTATGGACCGGTTGGTGTAGTAAAGAGCAGAATCAAATTCGTTGTTCACCGTGTGGATGTGTGCAATATTGGAAAGCGAGGCAATGGTTCCCAGGGTGTCCTTTTTGTGTGAAAAACTTTGTAAAGCCCGTCTGAACTGCGACATGGCTTTGTCATAGTTTTTAAGATCACCATAAAGCAACCCGATGTTGTTGTGGGTGATGGCTTTTTTCTGTTCGTCGCCTAAATAACTATAGTAGTTGAGGGCCTCCGTAAAATAGGAAAGAGCGTTTTTGTAGTTTCCGATCTGGTTGTTTACAATACCTATATTATTGTGCAGGTCTGCCAGTTGCTTGTAGTTGTTCTCTTTTTTAGCCTTGGCCAGTGCGCGTGAGTAATAATCCAGGGCCTGCACAAAGTTCTCCTCAAAAGAATAGGAAGATCCGATATGCTTTAGCAGCTCGGTGTGGGTTTCTGTTTTATTTTCATCAAGGGTGTCCAGGATGGTTTGCGCCAGCTTCCTGGCATCAGGTGGGCTCGAATGCAGCAAACTAAAAATATCATCAAGCAAGGCTTCGGTGCTTTTTTGCTGACCAGGCAACGGTTCTTTTGCTTTTTCTATCGCAAATACAGGCCCGCAGGGCATGCAGAGAATGAACATCATCATCCAGACAAGAAAGAATCTTTTGAAGAATGAAATCCTGTCGTGGTGCATTTTTGTGCCGGGGAATAAAAGTGTATATGTGAATCTGTAAATGATCATTATTGTGCTGTTAATTGAGACGCCGCTTTCATTAAATACTTTTTCCGGACTTGGGAATTTCTTTTGGGTAAGCAGGACAAAAAAAGCTAACGCTTGACCGGGTTTATTGAAAAAGCCAGTTTTTAAAGCGGCATAAGATGCTAAATTATGACAAACTCACGAGAAAAAGCAGGAAAAATGATTTCTTTACAGGAAAATACGTGCCAGCACTAGTTTTGCTTTGGTGAAGAAATAGCAACTGGCACGAATTGGTTTAGGAAAACTTTTTACAGATATTTGTATTCTCTTACAAAGAAACAATAGTTCTCGCATGGCATCGGAAAGGTTAGTGAAAAAAGTATATTGTAAAGGAGTACATGACGATTGTTTTTTATCGGAACAGCAATACCTCAAAATCATATTTTTACCTCAAATAAACACAAAATGCAAAAAAAACTACTCATTAACATTGTAAATAAAATGTGCTCCTTTGGTCTGGTGGCGATTTTGTCTATGACCTCACTTGCAGCACAGGAAACTATTCCTTCGACAGGAGGCGATGCAACGGGCAGTGGCGGCTCTGTGAGCTTTACCATTGGCCAGACTTTTTTTTCCAGTTACTCCCATGATTCGGGAACAGTGACAGAAGGGGTGCAGCAACCCTACGAGATTTTTATTATTACGAGTATTGATGAGATTGCTGGCATTGAACTGCAAATGACTGCATATCCTAATCCGGTAAACGACATTCTCAACCTTAAAGTAGAGGAATCCCACCTGGAGGGATTAAGCTGGCAGCTTTACAATGTGAGCGGTGCATTGTTGGGCAGTGGCAGAATCACTTCCTCAATTACCGGTATCAGTATGCAGGATAAAGAATCCTCTGTATATTTCCTGAGGGTGATAAAAAATAACACGGAAATCAAAACTTTCAAGATTTTAAAAAACCGATAGGTTTGCAGGTCCGCAAACGGGCAGCAACCATTGTTTTGCTCTTTCCGGCATCCTGCCGGGCAGGGCGTCTTAAACCATACAAAAACAGAGTTCATCATAAAAAATATATTAACACAAAACATTAAAACCTGTAACATGAAAAAACTATTGACTTTGTTCACAGCATTATTGATCACAATGAGCATGGTGGCGCAAGTACCCAACTCCATGACCTACCAGGCTGTAATACGGGATACAGATAACGAACTGGTGAAAAACAGCCAGGTGGGTATGCGCATCAGTATCTTGTTCGGAGCAGCTGAAGGAGAGGAAGTATACACAGAAACCCTTATGTCCAACACCAACACCAATGGTCTTGTTACCGTTGAGATTGGCGGCCAGTCAGGTTTTGATGACATCGACTGGGCTGCGGGAGCGCACTACATCAAAGTGGAAACCGACCCTCAGGGTGGAAGCAACTACACTATTACGGCCGTGACACCTGTTCTGCAGGTGCCTTATGCCTTGTATGCGCAGTCTGCCTTTACGGCCGATTACGACAACCTCACCAATCTTCCCGATCTGTTCGATGGCCATTTCGATAGCCTGGAAGGGGCTCCGCAGATACCATCTGACGTAGCAGACCTTACCGATGAAAACAACCTGTTGCTTTTTCATGGCAGCGAACAGGGCGAAATGATCTTTTGGGATGGAAGCCAATGGGCATCTATTCAGGCTGGTGCCACAGGACAGGTGCTGATTCTGGGAGCAAACGGACCCATCTGGTCTTCTCCTGATGCACTGGTCTATGTCCTCACCCTTGCGGCAAGCCCCATGGAAGGTGGTACTGTTACGGGCGCCGGACAATATCAGGCCGGGGCTGAAGTGCCGCTTACTGCTGTTGCAGAAGAAGAATACAATTTTGAACGCTGGGAATCAGCCGTGGGCACTGTAAGTACACAAGCCTCCATCACCTATACCATGCCTGCAGAAAACACCCATCTTACAGCTGTTTTCTCGCATCCCGACGATGTGCATTACGAGGATGGTGCTTATGGTGAAGGAGTCACAGATATAGACGGTAACTCCTATTTGACTGTCTATATTGGAGAACAGGAATGGATGGCAGAAAATCTCAGGACTACCCGCTACAATAACGGCGACAGTATTGATTATCCCGGGAGTGATAATGTTGCCTGGAGAGAAAATACTACCGGTGCCTACGCCTGGAATCAGAACAATATAGAAACCAAGGATCTTTACGGAGCCTATTACAACTGGTATGCTGCCTCCAACGAAAACCTGTGCCCTCAGGGCTGGCGTGTACCCAACCGTGCCGATTGGAACCAGTTAATAAGCTACATCATGGAAGAATACGACCTGACCAATGATACTGCAGATTCCCTGGCAGTGGGCAATGCCCTCAAAGACTGCAGGCAGGTAAATTCTCCCCTGGGCGGCGAATGCACCACTTCTACTCCTCCCCGCTGGAATTCAAGTCTCCGCCACTATGGGACGGATGATTTCAATTTTTCCGCCATCGGCCCTGGAAACCGTCACTATATTACCGGAGGCTATACCAATGTGGGTGGTTTTGGTGACTACTGGACCAGCGAAGAAAGCAGTGCCAGCAACGCATGGAGGAGAAACTTCGGTAGTTCTAACGGGGGTGTGTTTGAAGTAAATATCAGCAAAAACTCCGGGTACAGTGTAAGATGTGTCAGAGATCTCGATTAAACACCGGTCAGGAACAGCAGTCTGTTTTTCTGGCTGTGATATACATAAAATAACCGGTATAGTAATTTTAATAAGAACAGCGTTGCTCCTGTTTTCTGCAAGAGAGATTATATAACAGACAATGCTAAAAAAAGATACAGGCTATCTGACCACTTAATAAAAATTTAGACAGATGAACCGAGCCATGACAATAATTATTGACACGCACGCGGATGATTATAATTCGCAGCATGGTAAAACATGTAGTCAGAGTATTGTTGGCGAGCTCCATCTGACCATTAAAAAACAAATTTAGACAGATGAAAAAAATAATCATACTTCTTACAATTGTAACCATTTGCACCTCCCTTTTGGGGCAGGTGCCCCGAAAAATGTCTTACCAGTCGGTGGTGCGCAATGCAGAGCACCAATTGGTAAGAGATGCTTCGGTTGGGCTTCGGTTGAGCCTTTTGCAGGGTTCGGCTACGGGAACTGAGGTGTATAGTGAAACACAAACTGTTACCACCGACGCCAACGGTCTTTTAAGAACCGAATTTGGCGGAGAACAAGGCTTTGATGCCATTGACTGGGCTCAGGGACCCTTATTTATTAGAACAGAGATAGATCCTGACGGTGGTGCAGATTATACCATCACCGGGGTAAGCAAGCTCATGACGGTACCCTATGCTTTTCATGCCCACGAAGCGGGCACATTGGATTATGAACAGCTTAACGGATTGCCCGAACTTTTCGACGGACAATGGGAAAGTCTTGAGGGGGTACCCATGCTTCCATCCGACCTTTCTGACCTTGACGATAGCCAGCAATTACTGTTACCCCAGGGAAATCTTACCGGACAGATCCTTTACTGGCAGGGAGATCAATGGGCGTTATTGCCTGCAAGTAGTCCCGGCCAGATGCTGTACTTTTGTGACGGGATCCCCCGATGGGGCCCTTGCCCTGATGGTATAGAGGATGTTGATGGTAATGTGTATCCTACCATTGTAATTGGAGAACAGGAGTGGATGGCTGAGAATCTCAGGACCACCCGCTACAATGATGGAACAGAAATTGAATATCCGCAAACGGATCTGGACTGGTGGAACAATACTACAGGCGCATTTGCCTGGTATCAGGACGATACCGATTGGGGAGAAATCTATGGAGGGCTCTATAACTGGTATGCTGCCCGCTCTGCCAACCTTTGCCCGGCAGGGTGGAGGGTGCCAAAAGATGAAGACTGGACACAGCTGGTCAACTTCCTAATGGACGAATATGACATCGACAATGCCTACACCAACCCTGATGCTTTGGGCAATGGACTCAAAACTTGTCGCCAGCTTAATTCACCCCTGGGTGGGGAATGCGATACCAATGTACATCCACGCTGGAATTCTCATCACACTCATTATGGCAAGGACCTCTTTGAATTCAATGCACTGCCGGGAGGTGTCAAAAATCCATATGGTATATTTGCCACAGTGGGTACCAACGGACACTGGTGGTCAACTACAGAAAGCAATGAAGACAATGCTTTCAGACGCAATCTCAATAGTATGTATGGAGACCTGAGCCGGTTTCAGTACAACAAAAGATACGGGCTCAGCGTACGCTGTATGAGAGATGTCGACACCTCATCCGGGGAATAGTAGTCGTTACGAAAACATCATATCAGTTTCCGGGTGCTGCAGACACTCCCTTTGGTCGGGAGCAATGCAGCACTCAGGCTATCTGTTGCCTGAAGAAATCTCATAATTTTTAAACTCATACAA
>SLPR01000270.1 GCA_007131895.1 Bacteroidales bacterium
GTATTCAAAGAAATGAATTACAAAAACCGGGTTCAGCAAAATGGTGAAAACCAGTCCAAATATAGCACCCCAGAAATGGGCGTCGTGACCTATGTTGTCGTCGGCTTTTTTGGCCATATAAGCTGAGTAAATGAGGTAAAGAATCCCAAATACATAAGAAGGGATGGGGATTGGGAGGAAAATAAACATAACAGACATATCGGGTCGCATAATGATAGCCGAAAAGAGAATGGCTGAAACTGCTCCGCTGGCTCCCACGGCATTGTAATAATCATGGTCTTTATGCTTTAGGTATGCCGCCAGGGTAGAAAAACCAACACCTCCTATGTATAGCAACACATAAAACAAATTGGCTTTTGCACCAAAATGCATAGAAAAGCTGCTTTCTACTGCGGTTCCAAAAGAAAACAATACAAACATATTGATGAGCAGGTGCATCCAGTCTACATGAATAAGTCCATAACTGAAAAACCGGTAGTATTGCCTGTTGTGGTGAATAAGGTAGGCGTTAAATTTGAGGTTGTAAAATGTTTCCTTGTTGTTGAATGCAAGGTAAGAAGTTACTACTGTTATGAAAATGACAATAAAAGTGATGTACATATTTTTTTTGTGCAAACCTAAGTTTTTTTTAGCAAACCTGCTAACCTGAAGGTGCGTTGAGTTGGGGAATTATAATAATTTTGCTTGTTAATGGAAGGATCCACATACGCGTAATAATCATTTTCTAATTTTCAGGTTATTAGCCATGACAAAAAGCAACATACAAACCATATTATGGGACTGGAACGGAACCCTGCTGGATGACATCAATCATTGCATAAAGTGCATGAATATTTTATTGAAAAAGCGCAGCTATGAACCTTTAAGCAAAGACAAATATCTTAGTGTTTTCACCTTTCCGGTAAAGGAATATTATGCACGACTGGGATTTGATTTTAGCAAGGAACCGTTTGAGATTCCGGCCGAAGAGTTCATTGTTCACTATAGTGAAGGGCTGCAGCATGTTCCTCTTTTTGATGATGCAGCTACTTCCCTTGCATTTTTCAAAAAGCTGAAGCTGAAGCAATATATTGTTTCGGCCATGCAACAAGAATCTTTGCTTCAATCTGTTGATGACAAGGCAATTTCGGGATATTTTGAGAAAATTTCAGGGATCAAAGATAATCTTGCTTTTGGTAAAAACGGAATTGCCCGCAAATTGATAGAAACCGAAGGAATCATCGCAAAAAACACTTTGTTTATCGGAGACACGCTTCATGATGCAGAGGTTGCTGCAGAAATGGGGATAAACTGCGTTTTAATATCTCAGGGACATCAGGAGTCGCAGGTTTTGAAACAAACAGGAAATCCGGTTTTTTCGTCACTTTCAGCCATGACCCGCTGGTTTACAGAAGAAGTATCAGGATAAAAAAAAGAGGTTGCCAGTGCAACCTCTTTTTTAGATTATATTATTACAAACCTGAATCTATGGCTATTTGTATTTTACATTGAGCCTGTCAAAGGTATCATCTTCAATAATCTGAATGGCTCGCAGGTATGCTTCGTCCATTTGCATACGCATCTGAATAAACGCGCTAAAGTCCCAAAGATTTCGTGCAATAAGGGCTTTTAGCTGAAGACTGAGATATTCATCCTTCATTTTTTCTTCATCTTCTTCCCGCTCAATACCCTGCTTTTCAGCGTGATCATACAATTTGTTGAGCAGATTATCATCCACCTCAAATCCTTCCATATACCTTTCAATATTGGGGAATCTTCCGGTAAGAGTGGTTCTGTTTTCATTGGCATATTCAATACTGAATGTATTGATTGCCCCACTTCTGAGCAACTTTGAATAGTAATTGGACACCCTGTTTGTATCCAGAGGAATAAAGAAATCGGGCATGATACCTCCACCACCAAATACTTCACGCTGGTTGATTTTGGTGAGATATTTCAAGGAATCAGGAAAATCAATGTTGTCGGGACTTACCAGTTCACCACTTTCCAGCCTAGACATGAGGTCCCTGTAATACTCTTCGCTACCCTCGTCATAAGGTTTCTGAATGCTTCGGCCTGTAGGAGTCATGTAGCGCGCTGTTGTTAACCTGATGGCACTTCCATCGGGCAGGTCAAAGGGTCTTTGCACCAGTCCCTTACCAAATGAGCGACGCCCAACGAGCAAACCACGATCCCAATCCTGCAAGGCTCCGGCAACAATCTCGCTGGCAGATGCACTACCTTCATTGATCATCACCACAACTTTACCTGTTTTAAAATTGCCTGCGTTGGTTGAGTTAAATTTCTGGGTAGGTGCTGCATTTCCTTCGGTATAAACAATAAGCTTGTTACGTTCCATAAATTGGTCTGCCAAATCTATTGCCACATCCAAAAATCCGCCGGAGTTATAGCTCAGGTCAAGAATCAGGTGTTGCATTCCTTTGCCCAGCAAATCATTAAGGGCATCACGAAACTCGTTCATCGTAGTGCGGGAGAAACGGTTCAGTTTGATATAACCTATTTGGGGCGTAGCCATAAAAGCTGCATCCAGAGAATTAATCGGGATTTTGTCTCTGGTAATGGTGAAATCAAGTATGGAGCTGCTTCCCCTTCTGTGGATACCCACTTCTACCCTTGTTCCGCGCTCACCTCTAAGGCGTTCCATCACATACTCATTGGTGGCTTTACTACCCGTTGAATTATCACCGTCAATGGTTACAATCTTATCTCCGGGCAATATGCCCACTTTCTCGCTGGGACCTCCGGGAACGGGCGATACCACGACAATGGTATCGTTGATAATATTAAATTGTACCCCTATCCCGTCAAAGCTTCCCAGCAAAGGCTCATTGGCCCTGCGCAACTCGTCGGCAGAAAGGTATACTGAATGGGGATCCAGCTCTTTAAGCATACCTCGTATGGCATCTTCTACCAATTCTTCTTCGTCAACCGGATCAACATATGCAAAACCCACAATCCGCAAAGCTCGTCTGAACTTTTCTGAGGGGTCTACGGGAGATTGACCCAATGAAGGGAAAACAATTGCCAAAAGAACTATGAATACTATGAAACTTTTTAGTCGTTGTCCTGAAATTCTGTTGTTCATCATGTAACTTTTAATTAAGTATGGTTTTGTAATACAGCGTTAATCAATAATTTCCCAACATTTTTGTTGTTTGACTCTCTCTGATCTTAAACAAGGGAAATGCATTCCTACCTATTAACACATTGAAGAAATTATTGTTTATTTTCTTACATAAACGACAAAAGTACCCAAATAGCCTAAAGTACCTTAGAAGATTTCATAAAAAAAACATAAAAGTCCCTGCAATCAGCATTTTATCAAAATAAGAAGGCTTCCAATAGCCTCCTCATTTC
Organism: Bacteroidales bacterium; assembly: GCA_007131895.1. Classification (GTDB taxonomy): domain Bacteria; phylum Bacteroidota; class Bacteroidia; order Bacteroidales; family UBA7960; genus SKVR01. The sequence goes on from SLPR01000270.1 coordinate 3,358, forward strand.
CGTGGTAATAAATCCTCTGGCTGTTATTTTGCCCTCACCCTGAATCGGTTGAAGAACAATCTGAGGATCTGCATCTAACTCAGGATTCCTTCAGGGAGTATAATATACAGGTTGAAGTAATGCGGTTTACTTAAACTAAGCATTTATATGAACCCTATATTGTTCACTGCAACAACGCCATGCGGTACTATGTTAAAATAAAATCCAATGCCCGTAATATTCTCAAAATCAAAATCGGGATGATCATCAGCAAACCATTTGAGTGGAAAATAAAAGTGTTGAAGAATGGTTTCTGATGAAGCTGCTGTTTGCATAAAAGCCAGCTTGGTAAGCTGGCGTTCGAGGGGTGTTTGCAGGAAGGAGCATCTGGAAAGCGGAAATTCAATTATTTGTCCCGATGCATCGCTCAGCCGGATGGTAAAATCAATCATTGTGGGCTCTTCCTCCTCTGAACTGTCCGACTCATCATCAACCGAACTATCTGATTCGGTTTTGTTCTCTGCATTATTATTGATTGTATTATTGCTTGCATTGCTAAAGGGGGGGTCAGCGGAGCCACCCGTATCTGCAGCAGAAAATACAAGCATTGCATCCCGCGAGGTTGGCAGCACACCTTTGTCCCATTTAATCTTGAAGGCAGGTTGCAGTGTGTCACTTTCCCTGGTATTCCATCCCAGAATTACAGCCCGCGAGTCATAATTGCCCCAATTGAGAGATAACGATTCTTCACGCCATGTGCTAAGGTCTCTGGTACAAATGGTGCTACCTGGCAGGCTGGCTGTGCTTACATCGAGATCTTCCTGAAAGGTGCCAACAAACCTGGTTCCGGCCTCCTCAAACTGTGTGATATAAATGGTTTCAGGGAGCCAATGGCGTGCCTTGCGGGAATCTCTGAATATGGCCCTGTAGCCATCATTGTTCCTGAGGTGTGCTTCAAGAAAGGCACTCATAAAAACCTCCGCGATGGTTTGCTGATCTTCTTCATCCAATAATTGTCCAAGATTGAAAAAGTTGATTCGGGGACTTGCACCGTCCTTACTTCCCCAAACGCTGTTAAACTGCCCGTGATTGGCAGCCCAGATATATACGCCGGCCTTAAAGCCATCAAAGTCGTCAGAAAAAGCAATTCGGTTAAACTGCCTTAACCCCTGGAATGAACTCACATCAGCATCATGAGAGCCCTGCAAAACCAGGTAGTTGATATTATGCAACGGCGTGCGAATACTCGCCGGCTGGTATTGACCATCACTGGGAGCAATGGCTATTACCGCTTTGATGGAAAAATTAAAATCAAAGGTTTCGGTGGCATCGTCGGGGTAAAATGGCAAGGTATTAAACAGAGCAGCATGAGCAGCTGCTTCTCCTCCGCGCGAATGTCCTATCAAAGCAATATTTTCCATATCCACCCTGTCATAGAATAAATTGTCCTGGTCGTTATTCCAGTTTTGCCAGAGTTCAATATGCTTCAGCAAAAGCCAGCCCCTGGCATCATTTTCATTATTTAATCCACCAATAATATTGGTATACGTGCCATTGAGAAAATTCTGATCAACAGAAGCCATTATGTAGCCCCTTGAAGCAAGCAGTTGTCCAAGGTATTCATAACCCGGATCAGAGAAATCCTGGGCCAGATGATTACCATGAACTATCAAAACCAATGGAAATGAGCCATCGGCATCCGGATACCAGACCCGGGCATTCAAGGGAAGTTCTTTCTGGTCAAATCCAAAATAGCGGGTACGTAATTTTCCTCCCATTCCCTTCCAGGAGTCCAGAAAAGTTGATCCATCTACCGATTCGGTTATCAGATCTGCCTGTTCGCCGTATTCAGGTCTTCTTTTATCACTACCACTGCCATAGGTAAGGTAGCCTGTTTTATAAGGGCCGCGTCGGGCAGGATTTTCAAGCTTTGATTCTGCGGGTATCTCCGTAGCACGCATGGAGGCATTTACTGGCATTTCAACATCAGCACCCGGCAATGAAAGCCAGACAACTCCGGCCAAAAGCCCTGCAGAACCAACCAGTACACTTACAATCATCAAAACCCTTATGATATTTCTGGCGTAGTGCCAATTCTGCCTGATCAGCCAGATACCGCCTCCCACCAGTGCAAAAGACAGTGCAAAAAAGAAAAAAACCAGAAGAGTAGACGGACCGTTAAGGCCAAAAAACAAAACAATACCCGGGATTCCGGCTATCATTGCCACGGCAAGCCAAAAAGGAATTCTGCTGATAAGTTTTATAAGGGAAAATCCAAGGAATCCAAGCAGAAAAGAAGCTATCAGCAATGCCAGGATGAAAATTAAAACCACTCCTGGCCCGGCGAAATGAAGCATAAGCCAGGTAGAGACTATCACTGTAATTGCAAAACCAATAAACAAACCTGCTGTTGCACCCGATATTGCCACAGGGCCGGGGGAAAAGTTTTTGCGGAATTTTACGCCGAGGTTTTTTATAAATCCGATGGTTTTCCTGATGTGTTCTTTCATAATGCAAATAGATAGTTTGTGTGGGTTTGGGAATAAGACGAATCCAACCGGGTTTTGTTACAAACCCTTTTGTAATTTTTCACACTATAGAGACCAGCCTGTCATACACAATCTGAAAAAACCACCTGATTACCATGAATGGTCTTCGCACACTAAAAGTTGGCATCCTACGGGTAGCAAAGTGCAATTGGCGTTTTCTTGCAAGCACAATTTATGAAATGGAAAGGCTGAAGTAGATATAAACAAAGGAGCCGGTGACCAGAAAACTGTCAAAGCGGTCCAGAAAGCCTCCATGTCCGGGAATGAGTTGGCTGAAGTCTTTTATTCCAAATTTTCGTTTGGCCAGTGAGGCAAGCAAATCACCAAAAAATGCTGCTGTTGCCAATCCCAGGCTTAAGAATACCGCTCCTGTAAGATTTGTTTCAATCAGCCCACGTATCATAACAGAAGTAGTCACAGCAAACAGCACACCCCCTATGGTTCCCTCAAGGGTTTTATTGGGGCTTATGCCGGGCAGAATCTTCCTATTGCCAAACAACTGACCGCTAAGCTGGCTGAAAGCATCAAAAACAGTGGTCAGAAAAAGGGTGTAAAACAACCATGGGCGATCAAGCAGGGTGAACTGATAAAAAGTAAAAACCAGCAAAGAGAATATTAACAAGGAGATAAGTCCTGTAGGATATTTTCCCGAGGAAAACATATTTCGTAAAATTTCATACAATCCGAAAGCCATTATAACCAGGCCTGCATAATGGAAGTATTGTTTGTTCCATAAAATGGCTATAAACAGTGCATTGATGAGCACCAGGTAAACGAAATATTTAACCCAGCTGGTTTTCCTGAAGGTGGCATCTTTCTTCCTGTTTACCAGTGCAATCAATACCCCACCCAACAGAAAATACACACCAAGAATACCGTATAAAAATTGCTCCATTATTAGTTTCTTAAGACCCAGTACAAACCTTTTTGGTTAGAGCGCATTTCAGGGATTATCAACTGAATAATTATATGCTCCAGGAAAGCAAGAATGCCCCAGCTGATCATGAAATAATACAATCCGGCATGAAAGCCAAAAACAAAAAGGATGAAAAAGAATATTCCCTGAATATACCCCCCGATTTTCCATGAGTATAAATGCAGACTTGGAAATCGTTTAAACTTCAACAAAGACAGTATATTGGCAAGCACAAACAAACCCAGAAAAATACCAAAACTCAACATGTGAGGTGCAAAATCTGAAGCTTTGAATACAATTACACCTGTGATGGCCAGAAAGTAGGTTCCTAAATCGGCCAGCGAATCCAACCTTGCCCCAAACTCGGTTTGCTGATTAAAGGCACGGGCAATGATACCGTCCAGAATGTCGGTTAACAGATTTATCATCAACAGGATGACAAAGGCCGTTTGGTAACCATATAAGGCTAAAATGAGAACAAAAGGAAATGCTGCAATTCTGTAAAAGGAAAGAATATTGGGTATGGTAAAATATTTTCTGCTTATCTCCATTCCATCGGCTTTTTAATGCGTTACCGGTGGATTGAATTTTTAGGTTTTTAATATTATTACACCGGTTTCAACAATGTACTCACTGCATTCAATGGACAAATATAGTAAAATGATTTATTCTCTTATCGCTAAGTGTATAATTGGTCACGCTGTTCTTTCAATCTTTCGTCAGAAATATAATCATCATATTCCATTTGTTTGTCGATCATACCGGCAGGGCCCATTTCAATCACTCTGTTGCAAACAGTCTGGATAAAGGTCTGGTCATGAGAAGACATCAGAATATTTCCTTTGAATTTGATCAGCGTATTGTTGAAAGCCTGGATCGACTCAAGGTCGAGGTGGTTGGTGGGGGTATCCAGCAACATTACATTGGCATTGCGTATCATCATCCGGGCAATCATGCATCGCACTTTTTCTCCACCCGAAAGCACATTGGCTTTTTTGTAAATCTCCTCACCCGAGAAAAGCATTTTTCCCAAAAAACCGCGCAGGTAAAGCTCGGCAGTATCTTCAGAAAACTGTGCCAGCCATTCTACCAGGGTTTGATTTGTATCAAACAGATGTTCATACTCCAGGGGAAGGTAAGCTTTCAATATGGTCTGGCCCCAGGCATAAGAGCCTGCATCGGATTCCAAATGCCCTTTCAGAATCTGAAACAGGGTCGTCATGGCCCTGGTATCGCGTGAAAGAAAAACTATCTTGTCATCCTTCTGCACCATAAAGCTCAACCCTTTAAACAGTAACGTACCATTAATACTTTTACTCAGGTTGGTTACCTCCAGGATGTTATTTCCAGGTTCACGTTCAGGGGTGAAAATAATTCCCGGATATTTACGAGTCGAAGGTTTTATTTCATCAATATTGAGTTTTTCAATCATCTTTTTGCGGCTGGTGGTCTGCTTTGATTTCGATGCATTGGCACTGAAACGTGCAATAAACTCCAGCAGCTCCTTTTTGCGTTCCTCAGCTTTTTTATTTTGGTTAAGCTGTTGTTTCAAAGCCAGCTGGCTCGATTCGTACCAAAAGGTATAATTGCCGGGAAACAATTGAATTTTACCAAAATCAATGTCCACAATATGGGTACAGATCGAATCCAGAAAGTGTCTGTCATGGGAAACTACCAGTACGGTATTTTCAAAATTGGAAAGATAGTTTTCCAGCCAGTTTACGGTATCAAGGTCAAGGTCATTGGTAGGTTCATCCAGCAGAAGGTTATCAGGCTTGCCAAACAATGCCTGCGCCAACAGCACTTTTACTTTTTCCTTACCTTCCAGTTCACTCATCAGTTTGTCATGCAAATGTTCTTTTACACCAAGTCCGCTAAGCAAACTTGCGGCTTCACTTTCAGCATTCCAGCCATCCATGTCAGCAAACTGCGCCTCAAGATCAGAGGCCCGTATACCATCCTGTTCGGTAAAATCGCTTTGGGCATAAATAGCATCTTTCTCGGTCATAACAGACCAAAGCTGTGCATGGCCCATCAAAACTGTTGAGAGAACCGTAACGTGATTAAACTCAGAGTGGTTCTGGCGCAGAACCGACATGCGTTCCCTGGCCCCCATACTTACGTTACCTTTAGAATATTCTAAATCTCCGCTGAGCATCTTTAAGAAAGTAGATTTACCTGCACCATTAGCGCCGATAATACCGTAGCAATTGCCTGGTGTAAACTTAAGGTTTACATCCTGGAAAAGAACTCTTTTCCCGAATTGAATACCCAGGTTAGAAACTGAAATCATAAATTAAAAGGTGGAATTGTGTATAAATAATGAAATTTGAAAGGAAGCGCAAAGGTACACTAATTTTCGAGCTGAAAAACGTTAGTCGGGCAAAACATAAAACATGATAGCGAAAAAGTGGGTAATGCTACCTCCCAGCACAAACAGGTGCCATATAACGTGGTTGAAAGGTTTTTCTCTTTTGATATAAAAAGGAATACCCATACTGTATATCAAACAACCACCCAGCAGCCAAAGTAATCCGGCAGTGGGAACTTCCATGATCAATGGCCGGATGGCAATAAGAATGATCCATCCCATCAGAAAATACAGAATTGCTGATACTTTCCGGTATTTGTCTTTATAGAAAAACACTTTGAAAATAACTCCGGCAATAGCCAGTCCCCATATAACTCCAAAAATTGACCATCCCCATGGTCCACGAATTGAAACCAGCATAAAGGGGGTGTAAGTACCTGCAATTAGCACGTATATAGCGGCATGATCAAACAGGTTCAGGAATTTCTTGACTCTTGGGTTCTGATAGCTGTGATAAAGGGTTGAGGCTGTGTACATGATTATCAGGCTGGCGCCATAGATTGAAAAACTCACAATTTTCCATACATCTCCATAAGGCCGGATGCTGGCAAAAACCACCAGTAATACCAGTCCTGCAATACTTAATAACACGCCAATGCCATGGGTAATA
>SLPR01000499.1 GCA_007131895.1 Bacteroidales bacterium
GGGTCTGCTACAGGCAGAAACGGAGAATTCAAGTGAGGTAATTTCAGGGAGCACAGATTTTACAATGGTCGTTTTTCCCGATCCTGAAGGAGCACAAACAATGATTAGCTTTCCTTTGATTTCACTCATAGTTACAATACATTCATTAATTGTTCCTTTATTTTTTCCAGTTCATCCTTCATCTGAACCACCACTTTTTGCATTGAGGCATCATTGGCCTTGCTTCCAATGGTGTTAATCTCACGGCCTATTTCCTGGGCTATAAAGCCCAGTTTCTTCCCTCCTGCCCCACTGCTGTTGAGTGTTTCGTTAAAATAGTCAAGATGCTTTTGGAGTCTTACCTTCTCTTCTGTTATATCAAGTTTTTCGAGGTAAAAAATCACTTCCTGCTCAAAGCGGTTCTGGTCAATACGCACATCTTCAGAAATTTCTTTCAAAGACCGGATGATTCTTTCACGGATATTGTGAATTCTATCCTTTTCAAAAGGTTCAATATCCACAAGAAGGGCTCTGAGCTTGTTTTCCCTGGCAAGTATATCCTCAAAGAGATGTTTTCCCTCTGACTCACGGAATTGAATTACCTGGGCGATAGCATCATTTACAGCCTTTTCCAATGCTGTCCACTCTGCAGCATCCGGTTCATTTGCCTGGGGCTTTAATACTTCGGGCAAACGCAGCAAATCGGGGAAAAAGTTATCGGAAAGATCGATTTCGACCTGGCTTGCGGCCTTTTTCATTTCTTTGAAATAGTGCAACAACAAAGGGGTGTTTATGGCATAAGATGCATTGTTATCATTGCACTCGAGGGTAACAATCAGTTCTACTTTGCCTCTCTCCAGCAAATTGCCCAGCATACCCCTGATGGCATTTTCGCGCTCGCGGTAAATGGAGGGAATCTTGATAGTCAAATCAAGGTTTTTGCTGTTGAGTGTCCGGATCTCGGCTTTGATGGTTCTGTCTGCCAGCATTACACCCGACTTACCAAATCCGGTCATTGATACTATCATATTCTTAAGTTTTAAGTCATTTAATAAGTTTACTACAATCCTCTCGTGGTAATTCAGTTCAGTATAAGTGGATGACGCAAAGATACTACAGAAAATGCCATAATACATTGGTAATAAAGAGGGGCTAAACCTGACCCTGCCAGAAAATTCACATCATCAAATATAAATCAGAAGGGGGCTCACTTGAAATGAACCCCCTTCATATTCTATTAGAATTTCAGAATAGAGCTTTTGCAAAAAACCAAATTATTTTTTGCTCTTCTTTTCTTCTTCAGCGAAACCTACCCTATCCATATTCCCCCAGGATTTCTCACCAATAAAATACTTGAAATTCCCTCTGATGCTAAATATCAGGATAAAGGGGTGGTAAAAAATCGGTTCGAGCATAGAAGTGAAAAGCATTGTAACCACTTCACGTTTTTTCTGGTATCGGTGGAATGAAAGTTCTTCAAATAAAATGGCCCAGTGGGTAAGGGTGACGGCAAAAAAGTACACCACTCCAAGCAATAGGAAGAAGAAAGGCCAGTTGGGAATACCCAGGACAGCAATAACAATGAAATAAATAATTCCAACGAATTCTAACAAGGGTGCGAGCCACTCAAAGAAGAACCAATAGGGATGGCCCATGAGCCCAAGACTTCCAAATTTGGGGTTAAAGAAAAGTTTGAAGTGAATAAATAAACTTTCCATGGTACCCCTGGTCCAGCGGTCGCGTTGTCTGCCCAGCACCTTAAGTGTGGCAGGAACCTCAGTCCAGCAAAGCGGATCCGGAATATAAATCACCTTGTACTTCTGCTTTTGCTCAGCCATATATCTTCTCATGCGCACAATCAACTCCATATCCTCACCAACGAGGTTTGTATTGTACCCCCCCACTTTGAGCATGATATCCCTGTTGAACATCCCAAAAGCGCCGGAAACCAGCAAAAGACCATTGAGTTTACTCCAGGCCATTCGACCCATCAGGAATGAACGGGTATATTCAAGCACCTGCACACGGGGCAGGAATTTGCGGGGTAACTTCACCTCGGTTATTTTACCATCTTCGATTTTACAGGAGTTGGCGATTCGGATAACCCCACCGGAGGCAATAATTCTACGATCGGTTTCTTCCATGAAGGGTTTGGCCATAATAAGCAAAGCATCTTCTACCAGGACAGAGTCGACATCCACAACAGAAATATAGTCCATTTGGGAGAAATTGATTCCGGCATTGAGTGCATCAGCCTTTCCTCCGTTAACTTTGTCAATAACAATAAGCTTATTGAAAGCTTTATTGCGGGACTTGTAAATTCCCCTGATAATTTGTGTTTTTATTTTCTCTTCATACACAAATTCAACGAGCTCCAAATCATAGGCTTTGATGATCTTTTCCATTGAATTATCAGAGCTACCGTCATTTACGATTATCACTTCAAAGTCGTTGTAATGTAATGACAACAAACTGCGGATATTATCAATAATGGTTTTGCCTTCATTAAATGCGGGTGCAATAATAGAAATAGAGGGTGCCAGGGGTGAAGAGAGCAGGACTTTATAGTCAACAAAGGAGTTTGTTCTTATGTATTTAAGCATGGACAATGCGGAAAAGAGGGCAAGTGTCACATACGATCCAAAAATAAATATAGTGATGACAATAATACCATTCTCAACGATAAACTGAAGGGATCTGAAAAATTCTATCATGACTCCTGGGTTTGTTTTACGTTATTAATCATTTTCTTTACCAACTCATCATCTCTGTTGAGCATATCATTAATGCATTTTTCGCCTTCAGGTTTTAATGAGATCAAAATGGTAATAGCTAAAATTCTGATTTTGTAGGAGTTTTCAGGCTCCATGACAACCTGTTCAAGGAAAGGTACATCATCATTGGTAGCTATCGGTGATAAACTTTTTACAATTTCATACCTGATTTTCCGCGGAATCAAATCATCAAGGCTTCTTATTTCCCTATCGGTTTTTTTCTTCCTTTGTGTTTCAAGAATATTGATAAGTTGCAGGGTTTCACTGCGATAAAGCATTTTCAGGTCCTTGACATACTCGGGCATTTCAAGCGATTTCATGGCCTGCACAGCAGCAAGGGAAATTTCGGGGTTTTCATGAAACAGCAATTCTCTGACCCTGGCACCAGAATGCACATGTTTGAAAAGAGCAATCATACGCAGGCAAAAAACCACCACCGAAGGATTAGGGTTATCGATCCACTCTTCAAATGAGTCAATTGTAATCTGATGATAAATAAGGGTGTCATAAATATTTATCTGTTCCCAGTATGATAATTCGCTTTCCAGGTTATCAAGAAAACTCAGCGGACGCTCCTCGGCAAGTTTTACCATAGCTACCTGGGCTTCCATTCTTAATACAGGGTGTTTAGAGTTTGTATATTTTATTATTTTTTCATTGGCGTCTTTTACATCCATCTGGGCAAGTTCACCAAAACCCTTTGTTTTTTGATACCATTTTCCCTTGTATAATTTATTCAAAGAATCTTTGTGTAATCCCAGGTTAAAATACAGATCCTTGAGTTTATCAGCCACTTCTCCATGCAGGTTGTTATGCAAGTCCATCAGTTCATCAATAAAAATTTCCCTGTTTAGCTTTTTATTGATACCCCTGAATTCAATTTTCTCAATCTCATCATCAAAGAGAAAACTTGCAAGTTGTTCCTGGTACTCATCTTTCAACTCTTTTCTCCTGCGTCTTTGCCGTGTTTTCAAATGACGGTTTATCAGAATGCTTATAAAAAGCAGAAGAACACTAATAATCAGGTAAACCAGGATTACAACCAGTATTTTCACCTTTAATGAAGCTTCAACAAATCTATGGCCCAGTGTTTCCAATGTACTCCGGGATTGCCGTTGTGGGGTTTCATAGCTAACATTACTGACAATGGGCGCCTGAGACACGAAATAATTACCCACTGCTTTCAGTGCATAAAAAGCATGCAAGGGTTTTCCCTTATCAAAGCCGGCCATTTCTTCCAAAGAAAACAATCCCTGGCTCTCTGCGATAATACTTTTACCCTTTGTTTCTTTAATGCCGGCAGTCAGCAGCACACAAACCACTAAGACTGTAAACAAAAGAGGATTTCTTACATATATCATTCGTTCAGAATTATAAGTTCATAATCATTTATGGCTTAGAAGCGGTATATCAAACCACCTTCAAACACAGTGGGATTTCCGTAAAGCAAATTTACATCATCGGTTGTATCATACATTCTATAGCCCACTCCTACTTTGAATAAAAAGCGTGTAGAGATCCGCTGTTGATACATCAGCATAGCTTCCGCTATAGTCCCGCTCAGGTCATAGACTTGTCCACCAGCCAACTTGTCATAGTCAGCAGAAAAGCCTCTTCCCACAATAAGGCTAAGATGGTGATCGGGGGAAGAAAAGAAACGACGCGCTGTAAAAAAGTAGGAGTTTGAGGTGGGATCATCAGCCACAGAAGAAAAAGTAAAATAGGGTCTGAATGAGAAGTAATACTTACTGTAATACTTACTTAATGAACCCGTTATAATAAGCAGATCCTTGGTTATAATGAGACTTTCTCTTTCATCAAAATTGAGCATTCTGAACCCTCCGGAAATCTCCCAGTTAGCTGGTAAAGTTTGATAAACCTCGAACCCAAAGCGGGTAATGGGAAACAACCTTCGGTCGGGAGAAAAGCCGGCATTAAGATACAGGTAGGTACCGGGTCTGACGGTAGGATAAGCATCAGCTTCAATCTGAAGGCTATTGATATCATACCTCATGGCGTAATTGGCCCTGAGAATGACCGGCCCCATACCTCTGGTGCGCCGCCCTATCTCAGCATACAATAAATGCCAGGGGTCTGCATCTACATCACTTTCAAAAAAATACGAACCTCTGTATCCTGCTCCCACATGGTTGACAAGCCGGTTGGTTTCAATGGTTTCCAGCAATTCCTTTGCTTCGGAATGGGTAGGGTCAAGATCCAGTATCTGGTTGAGTAATACAACGGCTGCCAGTTCATCTCCGGTTTCTTTCAACGAAAGGGCTTTCCGATACAGAAGGTGAGTGTTGTTGGGATCGTTGGTCAGGGCAATATCGAGAAACTTAATTGCCTCAGCGTAATCGCCATACCAAATTTGCAAATCGATAAGTGCAAACAAAGCCTCCTTGTTTGAGGGTTCTGCCTGTAAAACTTCACGCAATAAATCGTTTGCTCTTACAAACTCGCCTTCCCATGAGTAGGTTCTTGCCTTGAGAATTTTTACATCATGGTAATTGGGGTATACTTCAAGAATTTGCCGACAAATATCTCTTGCTTCTACATTTTTACCTTCAAAAGCGAGTTCACGCGCTCTGAAAAACCATCCATCGGGGTCTTCTTCCACTGGAGGTTGAGCAAAAAGTGCACTATGCACAAAAAGCAAAAACAACAGGATAAAACCGGAGACTATTTTGGTGGGCACGGATACGAAATACCTGTTTGGTTCTTTCATAAGTCTTGTATGATTAACAAATCTAAAGATTCAAAAGGGGAGTCTTCAGAAAAATAGTGAAAACTATGTTTTTAATAAATGTCCTTCAAAGGCTTAGCGTTTGAGAAGAAACCGCTTTACCCTGATGGACAACTCATTGGGACTGAAAGGCTTGGTAAGATAGTCGTCGGCTCCGAGTTTGAATGCTTCAATGATAGTTTCTTCGTTACCAACTTTTGAAAGCACAATGATAGGAGTAGTTTTGCCAAGTTCATTGCGCGTCATGTTGATTAACTCCAACCCTCCGGTAAATGGCATAAGAAGGTCGGTAATAATCAAATCATATTCTTCTGCCTTGATTTTTTCGGATGCACTGCGCCCGTCATTTGCCACCTCAACCTGATAACCTTCACGCTGAAGCTTGTGTTCAATAGCTTTTATCATCATGAAGTCGTCTTCACATACCAAAATTTTCATTTCTTGTATTTTTAGTTGTTAATTTCCTGTAAATCAATATTCAGCTGATAAACCGATGATAAACCGTTTTTCTTTAACCTGATGCATTATCCTGGTTAAGACCAACTTCTTGTTTTAAAGGCCTCAAAAATAAGAAAAAAAAAAGCCAATCACGCAAAAAAGCATTTTAAATACATCATTTGTTGAAAAATAATCATCGATCATCCCAACATTATAAAAAAAGCATAATCAAACCCTCAGATAATGATCTCCTAAGAATGTAAGCATTTAAACATAGCAAATCATCCCATTATACAGGGTTTCTGAAATCAAATGCGATTATCAGCCCGATTCTTTAATAAGATTTTGGCAACCGTGGTAAAATCTCTGACAAGCAACGTGTCTCTATTCTTGCGAAGGGCGAATGGTTATCCTTTCCGGAAATTCTCTCGCCTGCCAGTATACAGGCATGTGGCCTTACTAATAAAACCAGAAAGTTGGAAATGCACATAAATTCTCAACCCGGTATTCTGTTCTGAAGTAAAAACCAGGATCCTTGTCAAGGCGTTAATCCTGGTTTTTATCCAGTATTTTTTCCAGCTCAGTGCGTATTTCCTCCATCGCCTTGTTGCATACCTCTTCCACCGTTTTTATCAAAACCGGGATATCATCAGTCTTTACCACATTGGCAGCATTCTGTTCAATGGTTTCTACCTCGTTGAAAACGGATTTGATTCCCATGAAGGTTAACTGAGGTTTAAATTTATGAGCTACATTGCGCAAACTTTTCCAGTCTTTATCTTTGTGAAACTGCTTCAGGTCATTTATTACTCCCGGAGTATTCTCCAGGAAATAAGAGAGCATACTGATTGTAAAATCATCATCCCCTTCACTCAATTGCTCAAGATAATCCAGGTCAATGAGCGACTCATCTTTTTTTTCTTCTTCTTTCATATTCATACCTGGGGTAATTTGATTGTTAACAGAGGGTGAGACCCATTTCTCCATCTTCATTCTTAAATCTTTGATATCATAGGGCTTTGGAACATAATCATTGGCCCCTGCCTCAAGGCATTTCCTGGGAGCTTCTCCCATTACACTTGCAGTGATAGAAATGATGGGAATATTTTTCACTGGTTCAGGGAAATCATTTCGGATGATGCGAATGGCCTCATACCCATCCATTACAGGCATTTGCATATCCATTAGCACAATATCATAGTGCCCGGTTCTGAGTTTTTCAATGGCCATTTTTCCATTTTCAGCAAATTCGGCATTGAACCCAAATTTCTGCATGTGTTTCTTGATAACCAACTGGTTGATATCCACATCTTCGGCTATCAACACCCGCATGGTGTCGACTTTTTCAGGTTCACCGCCGTTTGCGATCAAAGGGTCATCAGCCTTATCGCTTAGCGGAAACTGATAGGGAATAAGAATCTGCACCTGGGTACCTTCGCTTTCGCGGCTTGAGATGGTAAATTCACCTTGCTGAAGCTCGATAAGTTGTTTCACTATAGACAAGCCAAGCCCCTGACCTTTATAGATGCGCTTATCATCCATTTTCTCCTGCTGAAATTTTTCCTGAATCATGGCAAGGTTTTCCTTAGCTATGCCTATGCCTGTATCCGTTACAATGAATTCAAAAACAAAACGTTCAGGATTATTGCCTGCCAGTCTGCATTTTAATGATATATCTCCTTTCTGGGTATATTTAACAGCATTCTCCAGCAAGTGTACAAGGATCTGCTTCAATCGGAAAGGGTCGCCCAGTACAAACTCTGGCATAAATGAATCATATTCAAGGTGAAAATTCAACTTCTTCTCCCTGGCTTTTTCCCTGAACATTTTAGCAAGGGAATTAACAATTATCTGGGGATTAAATATTTTATTTTGAAAACGAATCTGCCCATTCTCTATTTTATTCAAGTCGAGCATGTCTTCAACCATTCGCATCAGTATACCTGTGGCATTGAGAATGTTCTCCACGTAGCTGCTCTGCTCATCAGAAAGGGTTGTCTCATCAAGCAGGTTGGACAGGCTGTATATGCTATGCAAGGGTGTGCGCAGTTCATGACTCATATTGGCAAGGAACTGGTCTTTGATTTGCATCGCATTTTTAAATGGAGTTATGTCGGAACCGATAGACAAATACTGGTAAGGCTTGTCACCGCTGTTTCGAAACGGATATATTACTGCTTCTTCCCAGTATGTTTGTTTATCTGCCTGAACGTTTAGCAGTTCACCTTTCCATACATTTCCCTGCTCAAGGGTTAACCACATATTGCCCAGTTCATCCTTACTGAAATCTGAAGCACGCAAAAAATCCATGGGTTTTCCCAGAACATCATCACGCTTAAAACCTGATTTCTCGCAAAACTTCTGATTGACATAAATAATTTGTCTGTCTTCATCTGCCAGCACAAGTATGGCCGTATTGTCAAGAATTTTCTGGTATACGCTTAACTCTTTTATTGAATTTACAGGTATATAGTCATGTAAGTGTTGAATCATTGTTCTTGGTTAATTTGGTTATAAATTCCCTTTTGTAATATAAAAAAGCCAAAAAACAAAAGATTTACAAGGGACATGTTTAATGGATTTTAATATCTAACGCTAAATTATAAAAATTTATCAAAAATCTAATGCAAAATGATTTAAATGCCCGTTTTTATCCAAACAGATAAACTCAGTCATTTGCATTGTTATCACATTCGTCCTTCCCCCGCACATGTTATTCACTCTTCCCCGTTTTCAGTATATTTATTCGAATAAACCTGATGTAAGTTGTTGAATGAAATCCACAAATGATTTATTACTCACTTTCGTTTATTATTAATGGTGTTCGTGAACTCACTCCGTTCGGTTCATTGTCTTTTATTAGCGCGCAATGCTCATGTGGTCTTCATCCGGAAAACCTCATTCTTAAAAAACATATTGTGATGGCCCACCTTCAATTAGGCAAAATCCACCTGCAATTGTTATTCTCTTCAAAAGATCGTTTATTATTTTTACTTTAGCAACGGTTTCAGGAACAAACAGTATTGTATACGTCATAAACTGGAAAAGGATATATAAATGAGCAGAATTTTTTTCGTTTTAACACTTGTCATAGTAATATTTTGCCAAACTGTTTATGGCCAAAGATTTCAGGGTGGTTTGCGGGGAGGTCTTGTCGCTTCTGAAGTATCCGGAGATAACCTGGGCGGGCCCAATAAACTGGGGTGGTTTTCTTCAGTTTTTACCTTTGTCGGTATTTCGGACTATTCAGATTTAATGCTTGAGATCATGTACATTCAAAAAGGTAGCAGGTCCATACCCAATGAAAGAAACCAATTCTATGAATACAAATTTTACCTGCAATATGTAGAAGTGCCGGTGCACTATCGTATGGATATTGCCCGGTACACGGATCTGACTTTCCTGGATCAGCTTAAGGTCAATGCAGGATTATCCGTTTCGGTATTGGTAGATTATCTTGAAACTGACATGGGAACACCTGTACCATCTGATGAAAGAGAAGACTTTCATCCGGCTGAACTCAACATTCTGCTCGGATTTTCCTTCCCCTTAAGCAACTCCATTGACTTCAATTTTGGGTTTTCCAACTCCCTTACCCCTATCCGCCCCCATGCCGGAGGAGGAAAAGTATGGTATAACCGGGGGCAATACAATACTTTATGGACATTTGGCATTTCATACATTTTCTGGTAAAAAAACCAATAAATATCTGTTAAAACCAACCAAATAAACTCTAAACAAAACATTGAAACGTTAAACTTACCCAACAATCTGCAAATTTATTTTTTATTTCTA
>SLPR01000390.1 GCA_007131895.1 Bacteroidales bacterium
ATGGGCAATTGCATTTCAGTTTTTAACTGCCAGGGCTTCAAATACCGGCACCCCGCAGTTTACAAAATCAGACAATATCACCTACATCGACATTGGCATTTATCAGCCCAATGTGGAGGATTGCTATGAAATGTCAGTACCATATACAGGCATGGAGCATGACTGGATAAAAATTTATCCCAATCCCAATTCCGGCCTGTTTACACTTGAGCTGAACCTGCAACAACCCGGTAAAAACCTGCTGATTCATGTTTATGATATTACCGGAAAACTTGTTTTTCAAACCCGGGAAACCCCTGATGGAAGTCATTTCCATAAAGAACTTGACGTGAGCTACTTTCAAAAAGGTGTTTACTTTTTACGCATAACGGGTAAAGATAGAGTAGGGGTAAAACAGATCATTATCAATTAAAAGGGGGGACACACAATGAACCGAGCCACGACAATAACCATTATCACACGCGCGGATGATTATAATTTGCACCAAGCAAAGAAACTGTGTTAACTGTTAGCTGGCGAGTTCCATGTGACCACTAAAAATCAAATTATTAACACATGAAAAAGATATACAGGATTTTTACAGTCACCTTAATAGCACTGGTTTGTGCTAAGAATGCCTTCCCGCAAGAAACCTTTTATTACGGACCTGAGATCACAGTTTATGCCGGCGATTCAGTGGTGATTCGCCTTAATGACTATGAAGGGACCATACAATGGCAAAAATCTTTCGATAATAATGAATGGGAAAATATTTCCGGTGCCGTTTATGACACATTACTTTTCATATCAGATAACACTACTTATTTTCGTGCTGTTTTGATAGCAGGCTTTTGTGATCCGTTTTTTTCTGATATTGTAAAAGTTAATGTCATTACCGGACAGCCAGGCCAGGGGGTTACCGATATTGATGGCAATTTCTATCCCAGTGTAGTTATTGGCAATCAGGAGTGGATGGCAGAGAACCTGAAGACTACAAAATACCGAAATGGTGTAGCCATTGATTATCCCGGGAGCAACAATTCAGAATGGCAAAACAATACCACAGGAGCTTATGCCTGGCACAACAATGACATTGACTGGAAAGACATTTACGGCGCATTATATAACTGGCATGCAGTGAATAACAACTTTGGCTTGTGTCCTGTTGGTTGGCGAATTCCTAGTAATGACGATTGGGATGAGTTGAGAAATTATTTGGTTGATCAGGGTTACCCCAACGATGATTTGATAAACGGCGCTGGCAATGCTTTAAAATCTTGCCGGCAGGTTTCTTCCCCCTTGAATGGTAACTGCGATACATCAGAACACCCGCGCTGGGATTCAAATAGTTCTCATTATGGAACAGATTTATTTGGCTTTTCAGCTCTTCCTGGTGGAAAAAGGAACAGCAGTGGATCCTTTTATGGTATTGGTTTTTATGGTTCTTGGTGGAGTGCAACGGAATACGGTGGACCGTATTCAGGGTACCGTTGGTTGGGCAACGATGTAGGCTTTTTTGGATTCAACAATGGTGGGAAGGGTGACGGATTATCAGTTCGTTGTGTCCGTAATCATGATATCCCAACCCTTACAACCACTCCAGTTAGTGAAATAACCTCAACATCTGCTACATCAGGTGGGAATGTTTTAGATGATGATGGAGCCCAAATTTTAGCACGCGGTGTGGTTTGGAGCACAACCCCCAACCCAACCATCGAAAATTATGTTGGTTACACTTCAGATGGCACTGGATTGGGGGAGTTTATAAGCAACCTGACCGGGCTTTCACCCAATACGACATACTATGTAAGGGCTTATGCAACCAATAGTGTTGGAACCGGATATGGTAACCAGGTTTCTTTTTCTACCGACTCAATAGCCGAGCCTGGAAGTTTCAACAATCCCTTTAGTGTTGCCAATGCCATTGCAAACAACCAAGGCTCCGGGGTTTGGGTTCAGGGCTATATTACAGGTGTTATGGAAACCAATGTAGACCCGTTTGCGCCATCTTTTAATCCACCGTTTTTTACTTCAACAAATATTATTATTGCCGACAGCCCTGATGAAACCAATCTGAGTAATTCTCTTATTATACAATTACCGTTCGGTGCAATTCGCGAAGCACTGAATCTGGTTGATAATCCGGCTCATAAGGGCAAACAGGTTAAACTGCTTGGCGATCTCGAGGCTTACTTCAATCAACCTGGCATGCGAAATACATATGGTTACTGGTTAGATGGTGAGGGGCTTGTTCCACCGGTAAGTTTTTTTGAAGAAACCTTTCCATCAAACCTGGGTTCTTTTATTCCTTATAACATTCTGGGTGACCAGGAGTGGGTTCACGCTACCTTTGATGGAGGGTGTGCTTATATTACCGGTTTTTCAGGGGGTACAAGTCATCCCAACGAAGACTGGCTGATTTCACCCGCCATCGACCTTGCCGGAAGGATTAATGTAAACCTTCAAATCAGGGAAGCAATCAATTTCCTGACAAGTTATGCTGACCTGAAAGTTATGGTGTCAAATAATTATACCGGCGGCAATCCCAATCAAAATGGAACCTGGAGCGAGCTTTCCGGGTTTACAAGACCTCCTGGAAACAATTGGGTGTTTGTGGATAGTGGAAATATTGACATTTCTGCTTATGACGGCCAAACCATTTGGATCGCATTCAAGTATCTGAGCTCTTCAGCAGGATCATCCACGTGGGAGGTTAGCAAGGTTATAGTAAGTGAGATTTATTGAAAGAAAGGGGGTGTGTGCCCCCTTTCGTGTTTTTACGTTCTGGTCATAAATGAATTGCGCCAATTGCGAAAAACTTACCATCCCAATTCCGTCATACAAGTAGATGGTTGGGTGAATAGGTTGTTAAGTAATAGGGTAGTTCATGATCATGGCCTTCTAACAATCAAATACTCTTTCATTATTAACTTAAACCTATTTGTCATGAAAACACTTCTATTTACTCTTGTATTAATGGTAGCAAATTGCGGCCTTAACGCCAAGGTTTGGCGTGTAAACAACCTTGCTGGATCAAATGCTCCTTTTTCTACTATCCAGCAAGCACATAACAGTGCTTTGGTTCAGCCAGGTGACACTATACACCTTGAACCCTCTGCTACATCTTATGGGGATTTAATCACCTCAAAAAAACTGATCATTATTGGTCCTGGTATTTTTACAAGTGAAAACCCGCAAACCCAAGCAAATATCAGTCCATCTATCATAACAGATATTACTTTTAATAATGGAAGTCAGGGAACTAAAATCGTCGGTTGCCAGATAAGGCATGTTGTTATTAATACTTCAGAGATAATCCTGGAGGGGAATTTTATTGTTTCAAGCGAAGCCAACAATAAATTAATAAATTTCAACTCACCTAATGTTAACAATATTGTCATTCAGAATAACTACATAGAAAATAATAACACAATCACCGGTAGTTCAAGTAGTAGTTTTGCATATTGCATTGTTGCGCTTACGGATGGGGTTAATAACGTAATAATTAGAAATAATTACATAAATGTCATGCCTTATATATGGAGTAGTGTTGAAAGGAAAAAAGCCTTCGAACTTGGTCCAGGTTTTAGTGGTATAATAGAAAATAATGTAATTAGAGGCCATAACACTTTAACCAATGTGATTTTTAATAATAATATTGTGAGAGAAGGAAATGTTACAGCAACATACAATGTCTCAATGAATCACAATATTGGTAACAGCACGCAATTTGGCAGCGCTGAAGGAAATCAATCAAACGTAAATATGGCGAATGTGTTTCTGAATACAGGAAGCACTGATGGTCAATGGCAATTAAGGCCAGGCTCACCTGCAATAGGTGCAGGTGTTAACGGAACGGACTGCGGTATGTTTGGTGGGGCACAGCCCTGGAAGCTTTCAGGTATACCTTCAATACCAGCCGTTTACAAACTTGAGCTGAATGTGGATAATGCCAACCAGATACTGGAGGTGGAAATGAGTGTAAAATCTCATAATTGACAAGGCCATGATCTCTATATACAGAAAGAATCATTTCGTTGTCAGGCAAGGCCGATGGCGATACCTTAGCAAACTGCCACTAAAAATCCCACTGCTTCTTTATCTGCTGTTATGTATGATAAAAGGAACAGCAAGTGCGCAAAACATCTCTGCCATTGAGTATTTCATCAATGCTGACCCCGGTTTTGGAAATGGAATACCAGTTGCTTTTACTCCTGCCCAACATGTGTCAGATTTGAATTTCCAGTTCAATATTTCAGATCTTCCTGTTGGTTTCAATTACTTATTCGTAAGAGCAAAAAATGATGATGAAAAATGGAGCCTTACCAATGTAAAAGCATTTTACAAAGGTCATCCCTTTGCATTGAACCCCGATATAGTAAAGGCTGAATACTATTTCAACACTGATCCCGGATTTGGAAATGCTATAAATCTTATAATCCCCGCTTCCACAAATATCAGTGATTTTAGTTTTACGGTTAATCTGTCTGATTTGCCTGTGGGGTTCAATCATCTGTTTTTACGAACCAAAGATGCCAATAATGTATGGAGCCTGACCAGCGTGAAATCCTTTTACAAAGGTCATCCTTTTGCGCTGAATCCGGATATAGTTCAGGCTGAATATTATTTCAACACCGACCCCGGATTCGGCAATGCCACAAACGTTCCTGTTCCTTCGTCCATTAACATCAGCAACTTCAGTTTCATCACTGATGTTTCTGATTTGCCGGTGGGATTCAACCAAATGTATTTTCGCACCCGCGATTCCAATGGTGCATGGAGCCACACCAATGTAAAGTCATTCTACAAAGGCAACCACCATGTGCTGAACCCCGATATTGTGAAGGCGGAGTATTTCTTCAATACCGACCCCGGGTTCGGTAATGCAAACGATATCCCATTAACCCCCTCGTCAAACATCAGCAATTTCAGCTTCACCATTGACATTACTGATCTGCCAATGGGATTTAATCACTTGAACGTGAGGATGCTTGATGCGAACGGTGTTTGGAGCCACACCAATCTGAAAGCCTTTGTGAAGGACAGAGTATATGACGGCCCGCAAAACATTGTGGCAGCCGAATACTTTGTTAATACCGATCCCGGATTTGGCCAGGGTAATCCTGTTGAGGTGATCAGCGCACCTGACGTAACCCTGAATTTCGCATTCGATATTTCTGAACTTACACCGGGAACTCACCGGGTTTTCGTCAGGGCAATGGAAGAGAACGGGCATTGGAGCCTCACCAACATTTACGAAATGATCGTGCTCGATATCAAGGTATTCCTGGAAGGACCTTTTGCGGGTGGTACCATGAATTCCAGCCTTGGGTCCAATATCCCCCTTGAGCAGCCTTTCAGCCCAGTCTTGCCCTATTGGGGAAACCAAAATCCTGTATGGTACTATGAAGGTGATGAAACTGTTGAGGAAATACCACAGAATGTGGTAGACTGGATCCTGCTTGAATTACGTGAAACATCCGGTGCAGGTGCAACTGCCACATCCGATAAGATTTTCTGGCAAAGCCCGGCATTCCTTTTTAACGATGGCAATGTAAAAAGCATTGATGGAATTACACCGGTAAAACTGGTTCATCAGGCCAAACATGATGTTTATCTTGTGGTCCATCACCGGAATCATCTGAGTATAATGTCGGCAGTACCCATAAATAAGGAAACCGGCTTTTATGATTTTACCTCTGCTCTGAAAAAGGCTTTTGTAATGGATGAAAAATCTTCATTTATGGGTGGCCAGAAACACCTTGGCAATGGCATCTACGGCATGTTTGGCGGCGATGGCGATGCCAACGGACAAATACAGACCCAGGACAAGAACAACGTTTGGAACCCCCAGTCGGGCCTGGGTGGATATCATCCCGGCGACTTTGATCTTAACGGGCAGGTACAGACTCAGGATAAAAACGAGATTTGGAATCCCAATAGTGGGAAAGCATCTCAGGTACCATAGCGTTTTCCATTGTCTTATCAAAAACAGGTAGTTTTACGAAGCACTATTTAAAAATTAACATTAGTTTTGTCTCTTAAACCCCGGGCACACACTGGTGTTATTTATCCTGTTGGTTCAATCTGTCTTGCGGACAATGGGCAATGGTTAGTTGACGGATTAATTCAACATGATTGCAGAAACGATTTGGAGGTTTGACCTTGTTTTCTTTGGTTAGGGTGTTGCCTGTAAAAACAAAAAGGAATGCATATAAACTGTTGCTTCCCAACCAGGATTATTGTAGTTGCTCTCATGGCAACTTTACTACTTTTTCAGAGCTGTGCAGGAAGAAACCGCGTAGTCCGGGAAGTTTTCACTGACCCTGCTGTTTCTGCAGAACCTCCAGGGCCCTGTGATGGAAAGCTAAAAGTAAAAGATTTTTCGGTTTACGACTGTGAAAGTTTTGCAGGATTGAATGTATCCGATACCCTGTGCCTTGCCATCCCGGAAGGTGAAACATACCAGGCTGTGGTTGAAAGGTATTCCATCAATGTGAACCAGACCCTCACCCTGAGAACTTCTATCCCGGATTATCCATCGGGCTATTTTATTATTTCAGTTACCAATTGCACCAGCAGCGGGATTTTTAAAATCCCCGAAGTTGCCCTTGCCTGGAGGGTTTATGCAGATACAGTAATCGGGGTGTTCAGCTTCAGCGAAGTAGACCCATCTATGCAAATACAACGCGACAGTGTACTTATCAGAGAAAACCAATAAGATTTCTTTACTATATCAACATGATCAATACAAACATGAAATACACTTTTACATTTATCACTCTTATGTTTTTAGCCCTTCTGACAGTGAACGGGCAGAATGAATTTCATCTGTTTGACAAAAGCCGCCAAACTGAAGTTTTTGATAAAGAACAACTTTACCTGCCTTTTGAGGAGATTCGTCAGGTGGAAATCAATACTCTTTTTTTGGAGGACAATGCAAAGTACCTGAAAAAAGGAGATAAAGTAACCCTTAACTTGTTTGAAAAACAGCAGGTAACTTCTACCATTGACCGAATCAACCTGAATGTCAACGGTACTTTGTCCATTCGTTCCCGCCTGGATGATTACCCCATGGGCTACCTGATAATGTCGGTTACAGATGGCCTGGTAACAGCAAGCATAAGAATTCCGGAACTGAATCAGCGGTACAGTCTTAAATCGCACAAGTCTTCCGGCAGTTCATTCCTTAAAAAACTCGATGTCAGCAGAATGGATATCCTTGAGTCCGGTCCTGATATGATTCGGGAATTTTTGCCCGAAATGACTCCTGCACAAATACAAAGATTAGAAGAAGCGGCTCAGCGAGATGACAATGAAATTGCATTGGTAGGCGTGATGGTGATTTACACACCTGCTGCAGCCAACTGGGCAAATACCAATGAAAGCTCCATCGAAAACAGCATAGCACAGGCCATGGAGAAAGCCCAGCTTACCCTTGACAACAGCAATACCCTTATGGAAATGGAACTTGTCTATTCTTCCCAGGTAAGTTATACCGAGAGTGGTTCGTCTCACACTGATTTGTATGCACTTACAGACGGTACCGGAGTTTTTGCTGAGGTGCATGATTGGAGAGAAACTTACGGAGCTGATTTGGTAGGTTTTTTTACCCTGGTGACAGATACGGGTGGACTGGGTTGGCTGCTGAATAATAAGTTTGGGTTACCCGGAACGGGTTTTTCCATTACCCGCGTACAGCAGGCCAGCTGGACTTATACCCACATTCATGAAATGGGGCACAACATGGGGGCTCATCATCACAAGCTGCAAAATGTGCAGCCCGGACCTACCATCTGGCACAACTGGCCCGAAAATGTATGGTCGGCCGGCTGGAGATGGCAGGGAACCAACAATCAAATGTATTGCGATATTATGACTTACAACAATGGCATTTATTTCGCCGATGGAATTGATGCCACAAAGGTGCCTTATTTTTCCAATCCGGACATCAGCGTTATGGGCTTTGCCACGGGCCACGCCATAGACGGCGATAATGCCCGTACGGTGCGGGAAGTAAGACACGTTATCGCTGCTTATACCGAAGCCTCTTTGCCGGAAATACCCCGGGTTACATTTTCGGTAAAAGACATCCATCAGCAACCCATTTTTAATGCAAAAATCAGTATCCTGCCACAGGGTAAATATCTCGGAACGAAAACTTTTGGTGCTGATACATTCAGCGTTTCAGAAAATATCAATAACTACTCCCATCCACAGCTTGCTGTGCAACACAGGGATGTTGACCAGATTAGAGGCACAGCCAAAAAACAAAGTAAAAGCGGGGCATGGTTGCACTGGGACAATGATGAAAACGCCAGTTCGGTGGGTTTGAACGATGGAGGGATTTTTTATACCGGCGCATGGTGGACACCTGCTGAAATTGCAGCCTATCAGGGGTATGCGATTTCACAAATGCGAATCTTTGTCAATAATCTGCCAACCAGCATTACTTTAAAAATCTGGCAGGGCCCCGATGAAGACAGCCTTACTGAAGTATACAGCCAATCTGTTTCCTCATTGGAAGAAGAAAGCTGGCACCTGATAGACCTTACAAACCCCTATCCGGTGAATGTTACCCAGGAACTGTGGTTGGGTTATGAAGTAGATGATCCCGGTGCAGGAGTATTTGCGGCAGGAATTGATGACTCTGAAGAGCATGATGGTAAGGGTAACAAGGTTCTTCTTTCTGATGCTGCAGGGTGGGAGGATATTTCTATATATGGCATTACCGGAAACTGGAATTTACAGGCCTACCTGGAGCTGAATGAACCCATAGTCTTGTATACCAATGCAAATGGTATGGCCGTTTTTGACGCTTCGCCGGGAAACTACACCTACCAGGTGGAAAAGCCTGGATATGAATTGCATTCAGGGAGTTTCGCAGTTTCGCAGGATGATATTTCGGAAGAAGTAATACTACTGGCAGGAGGGAATGCTCCTCTGGTCACTTTTAATGTAAACATACAAGGAGCCTCACCGGCTTTTGTACCGGGGGAGAGTAATGTGTTTCTGACCGGTTCATTTACCAACTGGGCTGTACCCGGTTCGATAAACTCTGTTGTACTGACTTTTGCAGGGAGCTATATATATACTGCTACCGTACCCATGGCAATGGGTGAGCATGAATACAAATATTTTTCAGATGCTTTTGGCGAAGGTTGGGATGGAGGAGAATGGCAGGGAGATCCCTACAGAGTGATTACTGTAACGGGGGATATGGAGGTGAATGATGTGTGGACAGGACCTCATCATGAATTGAAATTACAGGCCAACCCTGTCCATGCCGGTAACCTGGGTGGTGGTGGTTTTTATTACCCGAATACTGAAGTTACTCTTACCGCTGCAGCAAATCCGGGATTTGTTTTTTTGCATTGGACTGGCGAAGGAAATGAAGTGCTCAGTACAGAGCCTGTTTTCAACTATGTAACTGCTTGTTACGGTCAGACCCTCACAGCTCATTTTGAGGAAGATGCTAACCAGTACCAGCTGTCAACAGAAGTATCTCCGGCAGCAACCGGCACCATTGCCGGCAGTGGGAGTTACCTGGTGGGGAGTGAGGTAGAACTCAGCGCTACACCTGTTGATGGATATGAATTTCTTTACTGGCGCCATGCCGAAACCATTATCGGCTTTGAGAAAGATCTTAGCTTTGCCATGCCATCTGAAGATGTGCATTTGATTGCTTATTTTAAACTCATGACTGTGGTAGCAGAGTATAACCTGCCTGAAGTG
>SLPR01000151.1 GCA_007131895.1 Bacteroidales bacterium
CATCGATTAACAATTTGAAATGTAGTTTATTAACCAGTTGGTGCAGAAATCAGTTACCCCTGGGGGGAGTAGGTCGGGGAGGGGATCTTCTTCTGGGGTTTCTAACATCTATATCCGGCACAAATATCCATTTTCCTGCATCAAACATAAATGCGTCGAATATATTTGTTTCAGGAAAATAAAACTGGTAATTTCCGCGCAGAAAACTGTGGCTTGGTGCCATGCGGTCGAAAATTATGATTTCCTGCGGTCTTCTGCTTTGTTCCAATACATGCGGTTCGTATCGTATAACCATGGATGCTTTGGCAGAATATTCGAAAATTACCCGACGGTAGCGGTTATTGTCATACCTGAACATAGACATTCCAAATGAAGGTCTCCCTTTGCCCATTACCCTGATGGGTTCAAGAATTCTTTTTCGTGTAAGCGGGTTGTCGCCTCTCCAGCCCAGCAAAAGGTAATAATCGTTGCGTCGGTGAGTTTTATGAATGAGCTCAGTGTAATAGGCTCCGTACCAGTTTTCATGCTCAAGTGTTTCAAATTGGGGGTCAGTTAATTCAGATGCTTTGTCGGTAAGTGTGAACAATTGATATTCTTCACCACCCTTTTGTGGAGACTGGAAGAAACCAAAGTATTCAAATTGGCTGTCCTGAAGGGGAACATACCAGCTTATGATTCTGAAACTCTCATCCGGTGCCTTGATACGCGAAACAAATACAAGGGAATCAAAAGGGTAGTCGAATGAGCCTTCTTTTTGCAACACCTTTTCAAACTTTGTTTTAAACTCATAATTGATGGCAAGGCGTTCAAAATCATTTTCAGGTTCAATAATTCTATGCATAATTCTTTTCAGGCTGTCTTCATGTGCGGCAAAATCATTCTGGCTATATGCGGGGGTAAAAGCTCCCGTACAAAACAGGGTGACAAAAAACAGAGTGAATACGCTATGCTGGTTTAGCGAAAACCTTTTTCTGCCTGCTTTTCTGCCTATTGACGGTAGCACTACCATGGGGAAAGTTAACATAAATGGAATCGTTTTTTACTGTTGAAGGATGCTGAAGTATGAGAAATCTCGATTTTTAATGATAACGGATACTGACTATCGTAGTTGGAAAAACATTTGTTTTCTTCAATGGATTCTTAGTCCAAACGGTAAAATTATTACTAATTGTATAACTTTACCCTTATTTCTATGGAAACAATTGAATAATATTTCCTGAGTGAAACTGCTTTATCAATTGTTTTCGTTTGTGTGTAAAAGATCAATCGTGGAGGTTACCTTTCTTGTCAGGTAAATGTCAATTTGAAAGGGCGAATCCATCTGTAAATCAACAGAACAAATTCTACTGGCACTTAACATCATCATAGTTTATGAAATTATCATTTAACGAAAGGAAACAGGCATTCATTGCGTTGGGGCAGAAACTATCCAGTGTTTTGAACAATGTACCGAAAACAGGTGCATTTAGTTCTGCTGAAAAAGATTTCTATAATGAAATACATGACAGTGCATCAAAAAATGCATGGTTTACTCCGGAGAATGTAAAAGCAGCCATGGAGGGCGTTGCATCAATGCTTTTGCCGGAAGCATTAGATAGCTGGTTAGTGGCCTATCCGAATCTAAACAGGAAAATTTCTAACCCCAGAACTGTAGCTGTAATAATGGCCGGGAACATACCCTTTGTAGGTTTTCATGATATGTTATGCGTTTTATTATCCGGCAATCGTTTTTTGGGTAAGCTTTCTTCCCAGGATCTATATTTGCCGGTAAAGTTTGCCGGGATGCTTTTTGAGGCAGAACCCAAAATGAAAGCAATGGTTTCTTTTTCAGATGGTATCATCAAAGAGTTTGACGCGGTTATTGCCACAGGAAGCAACAATTCAGCGAGGTATTTTGACTACTATTTTGGTAAGTATCCACATATAATCCGCAAAAACAGGAACAGCCTGGCGGTTCTTACAGGAGAAGAAACAATGGAAGAGCTAACCAGCCTTTCAAATGATATTTTTCAATATTATGGAATGGGATGTAGAAATGTTTCCAAAATTCTGGTACCCCAGGACTTTGATTTTATCCCTTTGATTGAAAGCTTTCATCCATGGCAGTATCTGAAAGATCATAGCAAGTATTATAATAATTATGAATACCAGAAAGCCATCTTCCTTGTAAACCAGAAACCTCATCTTGATACGGGGTTTTGCCTGTTGGTGGAAGATGAACGACTGGTGTCTCCGCTCGCTGTTTTGCATTATGAGTTTTACTATTCTCACAGCGCTGTTGAAAACTACATCAGCAGCCATCGTGATGCTTTACAGTGCGTGGTAGCCAGAGAAGGATTAAAGTTTAATGATATTTCTGTGGTTTTGCCGGGAGAAGCACAAAAGCCAAGTCCAAAGGATTATGCCGACGGGGTTGATACACTTTCGTTTTTGCTGGATTTGCAGTAAGTTGGCTTTTACTGTCAGGGGTATGTCTTATGGGGTTCAAACTGATGGGAGGCATGGATAACATTGCCATCTGAATCAATCCCTTCAATGGTAACATTTAAAAAAAGCGGGTCATTTTTCATGGGTATTCTCAATGTTGCTTTTCCTTCATTGTTAAGGGAAAGATAAGGATGGAATAAGATGGTTTGAGTGTAGCTTTCATCTTCAAAAAACAATTCCTTCAGATGGGCTTCAGATGATGTGAATCTTTTAGGTATATAATAGCCGTCCATAATGTAATTTATTATTATTCTTTCGGAGATGGCACCTCTTCGTGAAAAGGCGACAATTGCTCCGTTGGCACCTCTTACCCCAAAAATGGATGCATTGGGCCCTTTGTAAATTTCGATGCTTGATATCTCCATTACAGACAGTCGTAAAAATTGTGCACTTGGAAACTGAACTCCATCCACCAGTATAAGGGGCTGGTTACTGAACATAATACTGCTCTTCCCCCTGATTATAATGCTGTTTCCATCTACCTGCACGCCTGACACACTTCTGGTAAGTGCTTCTCTCATGTTTTGAAATCTTGTGTCATTCTCTTTGAAGTAAAGGGTTTGGTCGGGTCTTCCGTAGCTTTTTATTGCTGACTCTTTTTCAAGTTTTATAAACCTGTCAGACTCTGTGGGTTGACCAGACCTTCTGAAGCGCCAACCGTCAGTTCCTCTCGGAATGAGCCTTCGTGAATGGAAATTTAGCCTTTGTTCCTCTTCCTGGATGCGGGCAGGAAACAATTCGAGAGACTTAGGGACACTTTGGCGAATACCAGAAATTGAAATCTTTGCTTTAAAGTCTCCCTGTTCCTCAAAACCCTCAAAGCAAAAATGACCTTCTTTATCGGTGCGGGTTGTAAAAACTTTCCCCTCTTCTCCCATGCTCAGCGATACCTCAAAGTCAGTATTGTCGGTTTCCAGAGCTGCTTCTGTAGGCGTAATAATTCCGTATATAGCAAACCCCTTGCTTTCGCGTGAATATTCCAATTCTTGTGATTTGTCACTTGCAAGGTCGCTCCGGCGAAACCTTTTCCATGCCGAAACCATCATCAGAAGATCAGAACGGTGAAGGTTATTATTATTGTCGCAGTAAGACAAAGGACTTTGAACGAACTGTATTAAATCAGAGGTAAGAAATATGTTGCTGATAATATTTTCAGATGGGACTTCTGTGTTTCGTGAAGCGGCAACCACCGATACTGAATAGGCTGCTGAGTCTCTGGTAAATTCTTCAAAATTAACTTTCAGGTCTATGAATTCTTCCGAGTATTTTTCCAGCTCAAATTTTACATTATTGTTTGAAGCAGGCGGAATAAAAAAAAGCCTCTCAGCAAGCACTTCCGCAGAAGCACTGAAGAGGGTTGCCACTGCTACTCCGGGAGCAAGTTCGTTTTTTCTTAGTGAGAGGGAGAATGGGTATTCATTATTATCGGGTTGAATTATATTTTGCACCTGCCCATGGCTGTGGATAACCAGGTATGGGCTGTTTTTTTGCGTGGTTTTTTCATTAAATGAACTATTCACCATGACTTCTACCTGCTCTTTACTCACATCAACCCTGAGTGTATGGCCTTCATTCCTGATATCTCTGATGGGGAATGATTTTCTTTTTCCGTCAGGAAATACCACGTGAGCATTGTACTTTGTATTTTCTGCAGGCATCAATGTAAAAGTACCTTTGCCCTGGAAACTGGTTTTCAGTAAAGCAATTTCTTCTCCCTCTGAATTGCTTACGTAGCCTTCTATCAGAACCCCTTCTCCCAGTTCGTTGGTGGCATGAAAGGCCACCCTGCTTTCAATTCCGTAAACCAGTTGTCCGCCTTCGGGAAAAAACTCAATACGGAATTGTTCTTCTCTTTTTTCAAGTTCACGGTTAATTCTTCTGTTCGACCTTGCCTCGCGTCTGCTGATAATTTTTTTTTCGATGGGATTGTTGACAAAAAAGAATTTCTCAAAAATAAAATCCTCATGGAAGTTCAGCATCCAGTTGGTGTATGCCCTGATAAAATGGTTTCCTGAATTGACAGAGTCGGGCAGTGAAAAGTCACCAGAGGCGTATCCGTTCTCTGTATGAAGGATTTTTCTGCCGATAAGTGTACCATTATTGTTAAAAATCTCCACGAAAAGGGTTGTTTCAAGCGTGTCGGGCTTATGGGTGTCTGATTTTATCACATATGCCTTAAACCATAAAATATCACCGGCATAATACTCCTGTTTATCAAGATGCAGGTAAACTTTTTGCTGGGGTAATAACCTCTCAAAAGCTTCACGGATATCGATAGGCTTTATTTCCCCGGCGGATACCTGCAGGAATAAAATCAGGAACATAAAACTTAGGATGGTTTTTAACATTTTGCCAGGTGTTTTGCCACTAACTGAGCAAGTTTGTAATTCTTAATTGCATTGTTTCAGAATTCTAAAAGTACATAATATTTAGCTAAAGCTCAACTCATTTACTGTTTTTAACTATCGGGAAACACTGCTGATATTTACATTGTATTCGGGAAAAATGTTATGCATTTGCGTATTTGGATAATAGCTATTGAACCATCATTTTCAGTGGATGTTCAGAAATACTTTACAGACGAATTGTTCTTTTTTGTCTGTTTGGTTATATTTGTATTCCTGTACTATACATTTCGTTGTGTCCGGGTCAAGTCAACACTTTGTTATTATTGTTCCTGAACCTAAAAATGAGAAGAACATGTTTTATTTAACTAAAATAACGAATTTACTGGTTATGGGAATATTTTTATTGCCAGCAGTAAGTAAAGAGTCTACAGCTCAGAATTTCGAATTGCAGCGATCACAAATGGTGGAAACCCAGATCAGGGATAGAGGAATCAGAGACCGGCATACGCTAAGGGCCATGGGTAAAGTACCCAGGCATCTCTATGTACCCCAAAACCAGCGACGCTTTGCTTATACCGACAGACCGCTGCCCATTGGATATGGACAAACTATCAGCCAGCCCTACATTGTAGCTTACATGACAGAGATTATAAAACCCAGGCCTGATTTCAGGGTGCTGGAAATCGGAACCGGGTCAGGTTACCAGGCTGCTGTTCTGGCTGAGATTGTGGAGCATGTTTATACTATTGAGATTGTTGAGCCCCTTGGCGAAACGGCGCGGGCTATTCTTGAAAAGGAATATGACAATGTAAGTGTGAAAATCGCTGATGGTTATTATGGCTGGGAAGAGCATGGGCCTTTTGATGCCATTGTGGTTACTGCCGCTGCCGAACACATCCCACCACCCCTTATAGAGCAGCTCAAAGATGGCGGAGTTATGATTATTCCCGTGGGCTCTCCTTTCAGGGTTCAGCAGTT
This sequence comes from Bacteroidales bacterium, assembly GCA_007131895.1. Lineage (GTDB taxonomy): Bacteria > Bacteroidota > Bacteroidia > Bacteroidales > UBA7960 > SKVR01. Next base: position 5,814 of record SLPR01000151.1, read on the forward strand.
AATGCTTGTGGAAAAGAAAGGCGAAAGCATTACCTCCCGCAGTCTTATGCCGGTTAGGTTTGTCCCCTTTACTTCATCCGACTAAAATTATGTTTTCATGAGGAGTCCCTCTTTTTATTTCAGCAAAGAAAACAGGGTGATTTTATCTCTGGGCATGCTATCTGCTGCCATTATTGCTTTTCAGCTTGTGCTTATGCAGGTGATATCTATTATGCAGTGGTATCATTTTGCTTATATGATTATCTCTATTGCAATGCTGGGATTTGGTGCCGCCGGCACTGCCCTTGCATTGATGAGAAAAAAGCTTTTGTCTGCTGCCTCATGGCTGGTGCCTTTGTTGATGTGCCTCTCCGGGATTTTTATGATTTTTTCCGTTTGGCTGGCCCGGTTACAGGTTTTTCAGTTTGATGTTTATGTTTTGTTTGTAGAGAGAAGTCAGTTTGGAATACTGGCAGCAAACTACCTGATTTTTTTTCTTCCCTTCTTCTTTGGGGCTTTGGCAATAGGAATTCTTTTAACCAAAAATGCTGGCAATATCGGAAAATTCTATTTTGCCAACCTTATTGGTTCGGGAATAGGAGGGGTATTGCTTGTTTTTCTTTTGTCAACAATGTTTGCTATAGAAGCTCTGCCGGTTGCTGCAATGCTTGCCGTTTTAGCTGCCATAATGGGTTTCGACCGGCAACGCCATAAGGGACTCCAGTCAGGGGTTATTGTATTGGGGATGATAGTATTGATTTTTGCTATTCGCGTACCCGGGGAAGTGCCCCTTTCTCAATACAAAGCATTGTCGCGTTCATTGTTGTTGCCCGATGCCAGGGTTGTTCACAGCAAGCCCGATATTCATGGAAGGGTAGACGTGGTTGCTTCCGATGCCATGCGGTATGCTCCGGCGCTGAGTTTTACCTTTACCGGCAGGGTTCCGGTCAAAAAAAATGTTTACACCAATGGCGAGTTTTACGGAGTAATACCTCATTTTGATACTACTGTCACCAATATCCATGATTTCACTACAGAGGCTTTGCCCTATATAATGGGAGCCAGAGATACGGTTTTGTTGCTCAATGCCTCCACCGGAACTGCGCTGGCACATGCATTACAGAGGGGTGCAGCGAAGGTGCAGGCTATCACTGGCGTCCATGCGGTTAAAGAGCTTATGGAAAATGAATTTGCAGAGGAGTCATCGTTTCTTTTTCATGATAAAAGGGTCCAGGTGTTGTATCAGGATAGCAGGCAATTTCTTTTTTCGGCAAAAGACAATTCTTATGATGCTATTATCCTGCCCAGGATGGAGGCATTTGGAGGGTCTGCCGGTTTAAATGCTCTTGTGGAAGATTATACCCTGACCATTGAAGCATTTAGCCAGATGTGGAACAAACTGTCTGATGATGGTGTAATTGCTGTAACCTCATGGATGGATTACCCCCCCAGGACAACATTGAAGATTGCCGCCACGCTTGTTCAGGCCCTTGACAACCAGGGTGTAACTGATCCTCGTGATCACATGGTAGCTGTCAGAAGCTGGGGTACCATCACCTTTGTGGTCCAGAAAAGTCCTCTTGACCAGGCAGTAGCAGGTAAAGTAAGGAGCTTTTGCCGTGAGATGCTTTTTGATCCTGTCATTCTGCCGGGATTTGATCCCCGGAATGAAACCCTCTACAACCAACTTGAGGATGATAGTTTCTTTTCGTACCTCGATAAAATAATTGTTGAAAAGGATCCTGATTTTTTTGAAAGCTATTCTTTTTATGTTGCACCTGCCACTGATGACAAACCTTACTTCGGCCGGTTCCTGAAAACCTCTGAGATTCAGCAGCAACTTAAGGAATATGATGACTTACCTTTTCTTGAACTGGGTTACCTTATTGTATGGATTACCCTGGCTCAGGGTGCATTTCTTGCCATCGTGCTTATAATTATTCCGCTGTTCAGGTTAAGAAGTAAAAGCAGGAGTAAAACTGCCACCATCTTTTATTTCGGAGCGCTGGGATTGGGGTATATGTTTGTTGAAATAATATTCATTCAGCGTTTTATTCTTTATTTTGGGCATCCCATGTATGCCATTGCTGCCGTTATCAGCACAATGATGATAGCCAGTGGTATTGGCAGCTATTTCTCCGGTCGTTTCAAACTGGCTCATAAGGTTTCTGCAGTTTCAACGCTGATAGTTTCCCTCCTGATTCTTTTATATGCAGTTTCTCTTACTCCCTTGTTAATGCATACCATTAACCTTTCGTTGGCTGTAAAAGTCTTCATCGCATTTGTGTTACTGTCGGTTCCAGCTTTTTTTATGGGAATGCCATTCCCATCTGCAATCCGGGTTCTGGATGCAAACCGCCAGGATCAGATTCCATGGGCCTGGGGTATCAATGGTTCATTGTCGGTGATAGCTACTGCTTTGGCTACACTAATTGCCGTGGAAATGGGGTTCAGGGTTGTAATGTTCTTTGCGATGATTCTTTACCTGGTTGCTTTTGCTGTTGCTTTGATTAATTTTGCCAGGCAAAAACCATCATGAGCCCGCTTCGAAAAGCAAAGTCTTTTGCCGGTTTCTGCCTTCAACCATCCAGGGCAGCGGGTTAGCTGGTGATGGATTGCTGTATCAAACCCCGTTGTGATTTATGAAAATAATGTGAAGAAGGTAAGAATCAATACCCTGAAACAAATTCAATGAATACACAAATTATATTACATGGAAAATAAATACATAAGCAGCTTACAGAATCCGGTGGTAAAAGAGGTGGTAAAGTTGCAGCAGAAAGTTGCCGCACGCCGAAGCTCTGGTTTGTTTGTTGTTGAGGGGGTCCGTGAGGTTTCGCAGGCGATACTGGCGGGGGTAAGGGTCGAAAATATCTTTTTGTGTGAGGAAATATTCACGAATGATACATTCTATCCCATTGACCTGCAAAATCCCACCCAGGTGATTACCCGTGTAAGTCCCGCGGTTTATGAAAGAATGGCTTATCGGGGAAAAGCAGAAGGCATACTTGCCGTAATGCAAAATTTTGATACAAGCCTTTTAGAAGTCCGGCTTTCTGCACAACCCCTGGTGATGGTGCTTGAATCGGTGGAAAAACCGGGGAATCTTGGAGCTATATTGAGAACCGCCGATGCAGCAGGTGTGGATGCTGTAATAATTTGTGATCCCCAAACTGATATTTTTAATCCCAACGTAATAAGGTCATCGTTGGGTTGTCTTTTTTCTGTAAAGGTAGCTGTGTGTAATGCAAACGATTATTTTGACTGGGCAGATATACATGATATTACGACCATGATCGCATCAGTTCAGGGCAATGTACCCTATTATCAGACGGATATGACCAGACCCCTTGCGCTGGTTTTTGGCACTGAGGCTGATGGCTTGTCGAAAATATGGTATGAAAAGTCCAGCTATTACCTGAATATCCCTATGGCTGGAAAAATTGACTCTCTGAATGTATCTGCATCAGCAGCCATTATGGTATTTGAAGTAGTGCGACAAAGAAGTCAGGAGCCATTCAGATAAACTGATAAAAGAAAAAAGAGTCAGGGGGTTATTTCTGTTTCCTGCGCTTTAACTCCTTTTTTATTAGGTAAAGCTCTCTGCCTGTCTGGCCGGCTACTGAAGTGTTTTCTTCGGCTCTTCTTATTAGGTATGGCATAACAAGCCGCAGAGGCCCGTAAGGCAAATATTTGCTCACATTATACCCTTCCTTTGCCAGGTTATAACTTATGTGATCACTCATCCCCTTGAGTTGAGAGAAATGTATACGGGGATGGTTTTTTTCCATTTCGTTAATATCCATGATAAAAGCCGCCTCTGTATTGCTATGTTCATTATGAGAGCCAATACATAAAGCGATGCTCTTAATGTTTTCGATACAGAAGCG
>SLPR01000242.1 GCA_007131895.1 Bacteroidales bacterium
CCTTACCGGTATGACTATCTTACTGGTTCTTACCATGCAACAAAAGTTTGGCAACCGTCATCCTGTTAATCTTTTCAATCCTGCACTGGTCACAGCCATGCAGGAGAATGACAACCATCCCGTCAACATCCTTTTGCTGGAGAATGATACGTATGACTGGGCCCCGCAGGCACCCACCCGTATTTTCTATTGCACAGCCGACAACATGGTGCCATGGCAGAATTCCTTCATTGCCGACAGTGTCATGCAGGTCAATGGTGCTGTGGATTTGCAAACCATCGATGTGAATTCCGCTTTTAACCATCAGGAATGTGCAGAGCCAGCGATACTGGCTACCCTTGATTTTTTCAACAGCTTCCAGGAAACTTCCGTTGCAGATATTTCTCTAACCCCCGACGTCCAAATTTTTCCCAACCCGGGCAGTGGCATCGTGCAGATCACAGGTCTTGATGAATACCAATCCTATCAACTTCAAATTCTGGACTTATCAGGGAGGCTTCTTACAGAAAGCCATTCTTCTCCCTTTGTCAACCTCGAAAAATTGCCGGCAGGGATTTATTTGCTTCGCATTTCCGGAAAAGACTTTCAACTCACCCGCAAAATCATCAGGCAGTAAAGGCTTAAGGATTCTTATCCATAGGACAATGCATAAGTCCGGTCCGGACTACAGTTCCGGCCCGGACTAATGATGTACACGGGACGATTTTGTGTGTAGCGGATCAATACCCTGAATTATTTTACCAATACGAGCATACTACCCGAAGTTTCAGCAATTTTTGTGATTTTGTTAAAACTCCCTTAAAGCTGAATTCTATTCAGGCAAAAGATTTTTCTTCTTAATTATTGTCACCCATTTGTAACAATTCCCCTTCCGGGTGTACTAAAGGAATAAACAGTTTTCAACATGATAGAAAAAGAGCTCAGGTTTAAGACGCTTGTCAGGGAAAATGAAGAGCGAATCCGGCGTATTTGCCGGTATTATGCCCCTACAGAGGAGGAACAGAACGACATGTACCAGGAGGTTTTGGTCAATATATGGAAAAGTCTGGACAGTTTCCGGGGCGACTCAGCCATGGGTACCTGGGTATACCGGGTGGCTGTAAACACCTCCCTGAGCTATTCGGGGCAACATTACAAACGGATGAAGCTCAACGTGGAAGTGGGAAGTGACTACCTGCAAAATGCCTTTGAACAGGAGGATGAATACATGCTAAAGGAAGAGAAAATACAGGCCCTTCAGGCTGAACTCAACCAGCTTTCCTTTATTGATAAAGCCATTATGGGCCTGGTCATTGAGGGTCTTCCCACCAAGGACATCAGCGATATTATCGGCATCACAGAGTCCAATGTGAGGGTGAAAATCCACCGCATTAAAAATGAACTGCGCAGCCAACTCAATACAAATTCAGAATCGTTTTAATCTTTAACGTTTATAATTATGGAAAATATATCCCGAAATTCCGGAGAAATGGAAAGCTTCGTTTCCCGGCTTAAGAAACAGGATAACTACAACCTGCAGCTGGGCAAAGTGCTCAAGAGGTTTTATATTATAATGGTGGTTTTTTATATTCTTTTGATGGTAGTCAATCCCTTCTCTGACTTGTCTGTCCTGCACAGGGTTATTGGACTGCTCTTTGTTTTGGCCTTTTCCTGGTTTGCCATGCTGTTCTCACGATATCAGAAAGACTTCCGGGACGTGGATTACGGATTGCCTACCCTGCAAATGATGCAGAATGTAGTGGAAAGGTATAAGTTCTCTCTGAAAACGATCCTTCAGTTGATCCCTCCCCTGGTGATGGTGGCCATTGCTCTCAGTCTTACGGTTTACCAGAGTAGCAGTGCTGCCAATGCACCCTACCGGGTGCTGATGGTACAGTTGGTTTTCTTTTTGATTGCACTGGGGGCTGGCTATGCAGGTTACGAAGTATGGAAAGTTAAACACAAACCTCTTGTAGACCATGCCCGCGAGATGTTGAAGGAGTTGAACCGGATGTGAAAGGAGGATTTTATGGGTTAATGGTGACTTGTTAACATGTTAATGAATGAAGAAGAATAGTTAATTATGAATTATGTCAGGTTGGAAAGGTGAAAGCTCAAAGACTGGAGCGGAGCGGAAATCCCGCAACCGGAGAGATGCGGGATGAAAGGGAGAAAAACACCAGCATTAGTAAAGGATAGCACTACCCAAACGTTACCGGTGGAATTGAAACCCTGTACTTCCAGGCAGAAGCCGAGGCGAAAGCATGATTTAAGTCGAAGTAATAGGATTTTAACTCGTAATATGAGGTTGACGGTTGCGTGAAAAGCAATAGACAATCTCTTTGTTGATAACCTGATTAAGGGAAAAATAGTAGTAAAGGTTGTCATTTCGATCCCGCTTTTTTGCGGGAGAGACCACGAAGTAGCAGCGAAGCTGAATCTCAAATCGCTCTTGCCAAGGTAATTCCGTAATTTTTACCTAATTCCCTATTCCCCACTCCCCTAAAACGTTAAATTCTGATTATTTAGCAATCACCTCCCCCTCTTATGTAATCTTATGTTATATTTGTGATATTGAACCTAAGTTAATCATGTTTTTTCATCGCATGAGACATTGATAAATGGAATAAAAAGGGATGATACGATAAATCAGTACAAAACTTCTGTACTCATAAAACCTATAGCAATATGAAAAATCCACTTCTCATTTTCCTTTTCCTTCTAATCTGCATGTTAACTCTGAATGCGCAAGAAACCAACAAACCAGAACAGTCTCATCAAATCGGTATACAGGCTAATCCTTTTTTTAATGAACTTTTCTTTGATGAACTTGCTGCCGGTAGTTTCTCCCGATCACTGTTGGTGTTTTCTGCCCGGTATGGTCAGCAATTGCCCGTGAACAACAAGTTTATTGCAGGTGGTGAGTTTACCTGGTGGCAAACAACCTCACGAGATGATATGGGCTACCTAAATCTCGGGCCCTGGGCAAGATATGTGTTGTCTTCTTTTGGTGGCACGCATTTTTTTGCCGAGACCTCGGCATATGTATCATATTACCACATTACCTTCAGGTCGTTTGGTGAACAGGAATCCATAACCATAGATGGTTTTGAATGGGGTTATTATGTTGCGCCGGGCATAACCTTCAAATCTTCTGAAAGCCGGTGGAGTTTGGATCTTTTATGGAAGTTTTCCACCCAACCACTTATCGATAACCGGAAAAATGTTTTTTCCTTCAAAATAAATTATCACTTCTGACAGAGGGCAAGACCTTGTCCTGGTCATGAATGTATGAGTTATCTCCCAGTGTTCTATTCTCTACGACATGGGTATATATGACAGGTCATCCTATAACAATTCTTTACCACACTTACTATGGCTTTAAACCCTGGGATTTTGATGCAAATACTGGGTTAAATCAGTTTATACAAGTTGATTATTTTCAAAACAGGAATAACTTCAGAACCGAAAATTGCCATCGGCTTGACATCAGTGCCTCTTTTCCCAATTTATGTAACTCAAAAAACGGTCAATCCCCATTCCCCAATAACACTAAATCTTCACAATCTTATGCTTGATGGCATACACAACCAGTTCGGCGGTGCTGCTGATTTTGAGTTTTTTCATGATGTTGGATTTGTGTGCTTCTACCGTACGCACACTGATATGGAGATTGTCGGCCAGCTGCTGGTTGGTCATTCCTTTGGTGATGGCTTGCAGGATTTCGGTTTCCCGATCGGTAAGTTTGTTGTTCTGTCCGTCTTTTTTGGTTTTGCTTTTCAGGAAGTTTTCAATAAGGATTTCGGAGACAAATCCTTTGCTGTAGTGTTCGCCTTTTACCACCGTATGGATGGCTTCGATAAGCTGCCCGGGTTTGAAGTTTTTGGGCACGTAGGCCATGGCACCTGCTTCAAAGCCGGTTACGATCATATCTTCACTCACAGAAGAGGAGTGAAGCACCACTTTGGTGGCAGGGAATTCAGCAACGATTTTTCTGGTAAGTTCAATCCCGTCTATGCCTGGCAGTATAACATCCAGGATGACCACATCAGGTTTCAGCTCTTTGATTTTCTGGTAGGCTTCTTCTCCATCACTGGCAACACCTATTAGTTTGATATCAGGGACTTTAGAGAAGATTTGCCGGGCTGCCAACACAATGAGGTCATGATCGTCAACAACAAGCACCTTAATTTTATCCATTGTAAAGCAAACTTTTTATTTCCGTCTTAAAAACTATTAATCTACAGACAAATTTAGTAAAAAATATAACAAAAGACTAAAATATTTCATCTGATTATGATTTGACTAAAGTTATCAGATGGAAATTGCAAAAATGACCTTGTTCATTTCCTTTTGAGCGCGCGGTGATCATTTAAGTTTCATTTAGACAATAATAAGCGGTCGGTTTATTGTTTCACCGAATTTCTATTCGTAACGCAGAGATTCTATGGGGTCGAGGCGTGAGGCTTTGGCTGCCGGATAATAACCTGCAGCCAGTCCTACCAGTAAACATACCGCAACACCAGAGAAAATCCATAGCCAGGGTATGATAAATGGGTTTCCGATAAATAAAGAAATAATATTTCCCACCAGGATACCAAAGAAAATACCTACCAGCCCTCCCAGCTGGCAAATTACCACGGCTTCTGCCAGGAATTGTTGTTTGATGGTTTTGCGGGTAGCCCCCAGGGCTTTCCGGATACCTATTTCGCGGGTTCGTTCGGTAACCGATACCAGCATGATATTCATCAGGCCAATGGCAGCTCCCAGAAGAGTAATAATGCCAATAATGGTGGCTGCACCTGTAACCTTGCCCAGGTTTTCAATAAGCATTCGGGCGATGTTATCGCTTTTGCTTACATCAAAGTTGTTGGTTTCGTTGGGCCGCAATCCCCTTACAATTCTGAACAGACCGGTGGCTTCGCTGATGGCTGTTTCCAGATCGGCAATGTTGTCAGTGCTCGCATTGATGGTGTAGTTCATATTGGGCCTTGAGAAGTTTTGCCTTGCCGATACCACCGGGATAATGCAAACCTGATCGCTGCTGAAACCTAAGCTGGCACCTCTTTCTTTGAGTACGCCAATAACCTGGTATCTTTTGTTGCTGATGGAAATGAATGCACCCAGCGGATTCTCCTTATTTCTGAACAGGTTGGTCTCGAGTTGGGAACCGATGATTACCACATTGGCCCCTGTTTCAAGCTCATGGGGTGAAAAGTTTCTCCCCCGGTCCAGCTCGATACCTGAGGTTACCAGGTAGTTTTCATCGGAACCGGTAACATTGATATTGGGGTTGGTTTCTTCCGAGCCAAACCTTACAGTTGCAGTGCTGGTACCCCACACTGTAACAGATATAGTAGCAGGAAACTGAAATTCTTCTTTAAACCTCATGGCCTCTTCAAAAGAGATATTTCTGAAAGATTGTGGCCTGCCGGAGCCCATCACGCGGATTTCCCGGTTTCTGATGGAGAAGCTATTGGCCCCCAGGCTGGTAAAGCTGGATGTGATAGATGCTTTGATTGAATCAATGGAGGTAAGGATGCCCACCAGTGCCATGATGCCAAAGGCGATGATAAGCACAGTAAGCAGTGTGCGCAGTTTGTGGCTGCCAATTGAGCTAAGTGAAACTTTAAAATTTTCTGTAGCAACTACTCTGCTCTTCATGTTTCAGGGTTACAGTTTATTCCCAAATGCCAAATCCCCGGCATCTCCCAGCCCGGGAACGATATAACCTTTGGCGGTGAGTTCGTCATCAACAGCTCCCAGCCACATAGTAAAACTGCCTGAGGGTAGGTGTTTCTTTACATGTTCAACACCTTCAACACTGGCAAGTATAGAGACGATGTGTGTATGCAAAGGCTTCCCTTTGGAAAGCAGTTCTTTGTATGTAAGTACCATCGAACCTCCTGTGGCCAGCATGGGATCTGAAAGGATCAATATTTTGTTATCCAGCAGCGGGCATGAAGCGTATTCGACCTGTATGGTGAAACTTCCGTTTTTATGGTGTTTTCTGTAAGCTGAAATGAAGGAATTCTCTGCCTGATCAAAAAAGTTGAGCAGCCCGTTGTGCATGGGTAACCCTGCTCTCAATATGGTGGCAATAACAGGCTGTTCTTTCAGAACCCTGCAGTTGGCTTCACCCAAAGAGGTGATAACTTCCTTGTCTTCCCATAGCAGGTGTTTGCTTATTTCATAAGCAAAAATCTCACCCAGCCGTTCCATGTTTTTCCTGAAGCGCATACTGTCTTTTTGTATCTCAATATCCCTCACCTCTGCAATGTATTGATTCAGAAGTGAATTTTGATTTCCCAATATGTGTACCATATGTAGTAAGATTAGGTGTTAGTCTGACAGGGCCCGTTATTTTTTTGCCAGAAAATACCATTTGGCAATAGGTTTTAGCAAGAACGGAAAATTATTGATTTCTATTTGTAAAAATACACATTCTTTTGAACCAAATCCACTATAAAAACGTGCAAGACTATTTTGCATGCTCCCTTCAAAATCCAGGGTGATGTTTTTTCCGCTATGATTCTGAATGTAACTATCAATAATTGCAGTCATAGCGCCGTTTTTTCGTGCTTCAGGGGTGCTGCCCGAAAAAATCAGAATCGATTTTTTGTGACTGTTAAAAAAAACAATACCGGCGCAAAAAGTATTTTGCGCGTTGTAGGCACTGTAAACTTTGGTGTTTCCCCTGTGAATACCTGAATAGATTAGGTGTTTCAGGGTTTCGTATTGTGATGTTTTGAGGTGGGAAATGTTTTTTCCCCTGTTTTCTCTGAAAGTTTCAATAATGGGATTGGGATCTGCATTGGAGGTTACAAAAACTTTTTCTTTCTCCGCCTTTTTGAGGTTTCTGATGGTTTGACCCGAGTACCCTTTCCTGATTTCATCGTAGGGAGCGATAAGGTCTAGTTCAAAAGTTCTTCTCTGTTGGTTTGCTCCCTGTATCTGAGAGGATATAGGATTGTACGTGTTGAGGTTGAGGATGATATACCGGAATTGGGCAGGTATGGCAGATATAAAAGCATTTACCAGTGTCTCATCTGCCGGGAATGCAGAAAAAACACCTAACTGTTGTATGAAAGGGGGTTGAAGAATGTATGCGATGCCGTATTTTTTCTTTCCGGGAAGTGGCATTACGGCCTCATAGTCTCCATATACCAGAGCATCCCATTTTGGAGATACCTGGTTAAGGTAAAAGCTATAGGGGTATATCAACCCATTAAGGGAGTTTTCTATACAATGATCCCATTTGTCAAAATCTATATCGGTGTGTTTCTTGAATTCTATCATATGGTTAGCAAGGTGTTCAGTTTAGGTAACATCAAACTAAGGGTTTGGTTCGTTTTGGATATACTCAATCAGTTCGAGGTAAACTTTACGCCAGCCTGTCCAGTGATTCTGTTCGTTCAGACTGTCATTATGCCAGAGCGTTATCAGGGTGCCGTCTACCCTTTTTACCGCATCCACTATTTCTTTTGCTTTGGCCAGAGCCTCTTCGGGTGCGAACTTCATATAATCTCTGAGGGTTCCGTCCATTATGGCAGTAGGATATACCTTGAGCCTTGTTTCTGTTTCCATTGACAGGTCAAAGAAGTTGAACGGGGTGCAGGTGCCGGCTCTGAAGCCGGTATGGGAGGCAAAACCCATAGAGAAGTCATTCTTGATGCCTGTTTTTAAGAGGTTTTGATAGGTTCGGGGCAGTTTAAGTTTCAGGTAATGCTGCCGGCTGTTTTTGATGGTTCGGTTGAGAATACCAGACAACAACTCGGTTTCTTCTTTGAGGCGGTACTCTTTGAAATTAGAGGCATAAGAAGGGTGAACGCCCGTTTCTGCATAATCACCAATGGTTTTCACCAGGGTTTGAAAGGTACGTGAATGAATGGATATGTTTTTGTCTTTGGGGCCATACTGGCCGCAAAGGAAAAAGTAAACCGGCTTTAACCTGTATTGTTTTTGCAGGCGAAGCTGGAAATCATAGGTGTCGAAGGGATCTTGCTGTTTGCCGCTTATTACCTCTATGCGATGCCGCAGTTTAGAGAAATTGAAGGTAAAGATGTCTTTTACCAGCAAAAAAAGGGTTCTTGCCACCCCTTTGCCTCTGAAAGCATAGGCCACATCAATATCATAAGTGGGAATAAATGTGAAGCTTTTTTTACGGGGCTCCAGGAAGGGAAAAATTTCCAGCAGTTTGCTTTGCAAGTGTTGTGCATGAATATCTATCACAGGAATGTCAGTAAAACCATGCAGGTATGCAATACTCTGGTCGGCTTCAAAACGTCCATGGCGGTCTTCCAGGAAAGGGAGGTATTCTTCGTAGCGGCTGAGCTGGTAAAAGGACGACGAAAAAATATCAAAGCCCAAATCACAACTTACATCTTTTCTGGTGAGCGGAAACAACACCGGAAAATCATCCCTTTTTTCAACCTCAGGCACAAAGTCTCTCACACCCTTTTCATGCAAAAAACCTGACGGGTATACCTTGAGAGCAGCTCCCGGTAACTCCCGCCCGGAATAGTTGATTTTACCACCTCTGAAATTGAGAAACTCCTCACTGGAATTGGTGACTTTGTAGTCAAATCCACAGATATCGCGCAGGAGTGTTTTGGTAATGTATTGTACCCTGTTATTGATTTTTGTTGTAAAGAGTAGAATCATGGGGGATATAATCTAAAAACAGGTAAAGATAAAACATATTTCACAGAGCACCTTCATCTGCAAAACTAAAATAGTTGTCGCCTGCTACAATTATATGGTCCAGTACGGGCATATCCAGAAACAGCCCTGCACTTTTGCATTTTTGGGTAATCTCATGGTCTTTTTTACTGGGAAGGGTATTGCCACTGGGATGGTTATGGCAAAGAATAACCGAGGAGGCATTGTCCTCAAGGGCGATTTTGAAAATCTTCTTGGGATCTGCCACGGTGCCGGCCAGGCTCCCCTCGCTGACTTTGTGGGTTCGCTTGATCATATTACCCCGGTTAAGGGTTATGATCCAGAATTCCTCGTAATTGTTGTCGCTCAGTATAGGGTGCATCAGTTCAAAGGCATCACGGCTGGAGGTAACCTTTTTTTTGTTCAGGCTGTCACTGAGTCTTCTGCGGCGGCCCAATTCAAGGGCGGCGATAATGTTGATGGCTTTGGCTTCTCCGATCCCTTTAAATTTCATCATCTCTTTCACGCTCAGGCGAGACAATTCGTTAATGTTTTGGTTGACGGATGTGTAAATCTGCCTGGCAAGGTCTACTGCTGAGAGTTCACGGGTTCCCGAGCCAATGAGGATGGCCAGCAGTTCAACATCACTCAATGCAGCGGCTGTTTTGGCGATGAGTTTTTCCCTGGGGCGGTCGTCTTCTGCCCACGACTTGATGCTGTTGGATACAGGAATTGGGCTTAAATCAGCTTTTTTGCTCATGAGTGAAATGATTTAAGCTAATTTAATAATAATAGGGGAATAAAAAAAGACCTTTGACAAGTCAAAAGTCTTTTTTCGTAGCCCGTAGGGGAATCGAACCCCTGCTACCAGGATGAAAACCTGGCGTCCTAACCCCTAGACGAACGGGCCATTAGTATTTTTAAAAGCAGTGCAAAACTATAATTTTTTCTTGTAGAAAAAACAAATTTTTGCAGTTTCTGCTTATTTATAACTTGTTTACGTAACGAGTTAATTTGGATTTGA
>SLPR01000430.1 GCA_007131895.1 Bacteroidales bacterium
AACCATACGATCTGTGCATGATGAAATCCATAGAATTGCAATAAGAGAAACAATCCATTGATAGCTGTTTAACCTGCGCAGTGCAGGCAGACATTTTTGATTTAACATTTTCATTTCCCCCAGAACTTTATGATTCACTAACTCAAAAATTGCATTTATTAACACATGCAGAACGTTAATTAATTTACTGCATTGCATGCATAAGGGAATTTTTTTTGTTATTTGTCTACCTACTTAGGTTGCGTTGCTATTACTCGTCGGACGACCTGGAGTCGTCAGATGAGGGGGCGGGCGGTGCTCGTCTGACGAGTTAATTGCGATCCCCCTCAGCCTCAATCCCTGATATCGTCCGACGAGTTGGATTTACAAAACAGGAGTAATATGTTAAGTAGAACACGGACAAATTAACAATTCTGTTTACCTATTTTTGACACCATAAAAATTGCAATAAGACACCATAATTCCAATCTACATGAAAAAACTCCTACTTGTAATTGCCTGCTTGCTGATGATTTATCAGGGTGCAACTGCACAAACGGCCACTGCTCCTTCGCTGGGAAATGGCTCACCAGGAAATCCATATCTGATTGAAACACTGGATAATCTGTACTGGATTTACGACAATGAAACCCACTGGGATAAGCATTACATTCAAACAGACCATATTGATGCTGCTTCAACTTCAGGCTGGTTCGATGGCAACGGCTGGATGCCCATCGGGTACTATTTGTCTTCGAATAATTTCAAATATTTTACGGGTAATTACGATGGGCAAGGTTATACCATCAGCAATCTTTTCATCAACCGAACAACCCGCGATCATATTGGGCTATTTGGCTATATTCATTGGGCTACCGTAAAGAACCTTGGGGTCATAAATGCTGATATTTCAGGTAAATTCCATGTGGGAGCCATCGTTGGTACTTCAGCATATTCCAGGGTTGAAAATTGCTACACCTCAGGTACCGTTGGGGCAACGGTTAATGGTGGAGGCTTAATTGGAAAAAACAACTTTGCACGGGTTATCAACTGCCACAGTCATGCCCATATAGCCCGAATGGGCACCAGTTCAAATCAAAGCTTTGGGGGGTTAATCGGTACCAATACCGAAACAACCGTTGAATTCTCTTACAGTACCGGTACAATTACCTACGAAAACGGTACAGACCCAACAAACAAAGGGTTTATTGGGTCAGAAACCAATGGCACCTATAACCACAACTTCTTCGATTCAGAAGCTTCACAGCATACAAGTAGTATTGGTGCCCTGGCAAAAAGCACTGCTGAAATGAAGGACACAGAAACCTTTACCCATTGGGACTTTGCGAATATCTGGGCGGTCGATAATGACATCAATTCTGGCTACCCACACCTTCAAATGCTGAAGATACCCGTTATTGAAACCGGAGAGATTTCTGATTATATGATGACCAGTGCAGTTTCCGGGGGAAATATTACCTCGGATAACGGACATTCGGTAACCTCAAGAGGTGTGGTATGGAGCACATCACCCTATCCGACTATTATTACAAACGAAGGGATTACTACAGATGGAACCGGAACAGGCATGTATACCAGTCAGCTGACAGGCCTTACAGGCAATACTTTATACTTTGTCAGAGCCTGGGCAACCAACAGTGAAGGGACCTCCTATGGAGATCAGATTGAATTTGTAACCAGCTATCTTGAGGCAATTGAGCCTGCCGGAGCCGGAAGTGAGGTGAATCCCTACCAGATTGCTTCGCTTGAGAATCTTTATTGGATCACCCGAAATCTGAATGTTTCAGGAAACAAGCACTACATCCAGACCGAAAACATTGATGCTTCAAGTACCATAGACTGGTATGGTGGACTCGGATGGAATCCTATCGGATTGCATACAACCAGCGCTTTCAGTGGAAGCTACGATGGGCAGGGCCACACCATTGATGGATTATTTATCAACAGGCCCGATACAGATAATGTGGGTCTTATAGGCGTAACAATACATGGCGGAACCATCAAAAATTTACATTTAACAAACATTGATATAACGGGAAAAGATAGAGTAGGCGGAATTGTGGGATATCATCACAGCCAGATAATCTCTATAAGTTTGATCGTAAATAGTTCTGCTTCAGGCACTGTAACAGGAGACCGATTTGTAGGAGGGTTAACGGGTTCAAACTTTTCCAGTCAGATTCATAATTCCTACAGTGCAGGCACTGTTAGCGGTAACAGATATGTTGGAGGTCTTTCCGGACGAACCAACTCATCAGCAAGTCTTACAGCACTTATAAACAATTGCTATAGCCGGAGCCATGTGGTACGCCTTAGTGGTAGCAGCACGGAGATAGGGGCATTTGTTGGAGAAAACTGGAAAAGCACATCCTGGAACCATGCCAGCAATATTTTCCGATCATACAGCACTGGAACTGTAACCTATGTAGGGGCTTCAAATCCTAACAACAAAGGTTTTGTGGGTGTAAACAACGGTGGTTTCAACAACCTTAATTTCTATGATCGCGAAGCTTCTCAACAGACCACCGCGACAGGTTCGGGAGCTACGGGCAAAACCACTGCCGAAATGAAAAGCAGAGATACTTATCCCTTTTCATGGAATTTCGAAACCCATTGGGCCATAACCGAAACAGTGAATGAAGGATACCCTCATATTGTGCCTCGTCCCACTGTTGTGACTCCCTCCATATCAGAAATCACGACAACCACTGCTTCATTTACAGCCAGCATAACCGATGTAAATCATACCACGCTGACCTCACGAGGTGTTATCTGGAGTAGTTCGCCCAACCCCGATATGGAGAATAATCTGGGCTTTACCACCGATGGTGATGGTGCAGGTGAGTATGAGAGCCTTATCGCAGACCTTACTCCCAACACATTATATTATGTGCGGGCTTACGCAAGCAATGTGTATGGAACAGGTTACAGTACTGAGGTTTCATTCGTTACAGATCCTATAGAGAGTATCGCTCCGGAAGGGGAAGGATTGGCACAAAACCCCTACCAGATTGAAACCCTCAATAACCTTTTCTGGATATACAAAAATCAGGATCACTGGAATAAACATTATGAGCAAATTGCTGATATTGACGCACTTCCAACCATAGGATGGTATGAAGGGATGGGATTTCCTATCATCGGTTATTACATAAGTTTTTCCAATTATAAATATTTTACCGGCACCTACAACGGGCTTGACCATTCAATAAGCAACCTGTACATCAACCGGACAACCACCAACCGTGTCGGACTATTTGGTGCTATATCAGGAGCAACCCTTAAAAATATATCCCTGGAAGATGTAAGCATTACAGCGCGGGATTATGTAGGTGGTTTAGCAGGAAGTACCACTTCACAATCTGCAATTACCAACTGTTCCAGTACGGGCAGTATTACGGGACGAAGCTATGTTGGAGGTTTATTAGGTTCTGTTGGCTCAACAACAGTGACGTCCAGTTACAGCAGTGGCACTGTTTCAGGACATGGTAACACAGGAGGATTCACCGGTTTTAATTCTATAGAATCGATCATTCAGAATTGCTACAGCCTTTCATCAGTCGCCAGGCTTGAGGCAATTGACGATTTCCTGGGAAGTTTCGCAGGCACCAACAGGGGTAACATTGCATCCAGTTATTCGGTGGGTATCGTTAGTTTCGAAAATGACTTGGTGGTTTACGATAAAGGCTTTGTGGGTTTTGATAATAATGGAGCGTATACCAACAACTTCTTCGACACCGAAGCATCATTGCAAACTGAGGGTACAGGGGCAAGCCCTAAAACTACCGAGGAGATGAAAATCCCAGAAACCTTTACAGCGTGGAATTTCAGCATATGGGATATGGATGATACTACCAATGAAGGTTACCCCTATATATCCGTTTACCGGCCCGTAGTTGCCACCTGGGCCCCTTCAAACATAACAGCCACTTCCGCCCTTGCAGGTGGAAACGTTTCTACAGATATTGATTCACCAATTACCTCGCATGGAGTAATATGGAGCGCATCTCAGAATCCCACACTTGATAATAATCAGGGTATCGTTACTTTAGCTGGCGAGTTAGGCACGTTTCAAATCCCCATCGAAGGACTCAACTCGGGCACAATATATTTCATCAGGGCTTTCGCAACCAACGCCAATGGCACATCATATGGATTACAGAGGAAATTTATAACCACTCCGGAGGGCGATGGAACTGCCGAAAACCCCTACCGAATAAGCAGTTTAACCAACCTGCTTTGGTTCTCAAACCATGAAAACCATTGGGACAAGCATTATATTCAGACCGCTGACATCAACGCTTCTGAAACAATGGCATGGAACGACAGCCTGGGGTGGGCCCCAATTGGGTATCATAATTCATTTAACGACTACAATTACTTCACAGGAAGCTACAATGGGCTTGGGCACACAATTGACAGCCTGTTTATAAATAATCCTGAATTGAGCAATGTTGGATTTTTCGGACGCATTGAAAACGCAACTGTTATGAATCTGGGACTTACGAATGTTGATATTTCCGGGAATCAGCATGTGGGCGGCATTTTTGGCAGAATAGGCAATTCCGAAATAACCCATTGTTTTGTCTCTGGTAGTGTAGCAGGTAATTCCCATACAGGTGGCATGATTGGTTATCTATACAATGGAGATATCCAGAACTCTTATTCACGGGCAGAAATCACCAGAAAAAGTGGAACATCTAACAGCGTCGCAGGTTTTGTGGGGTGGGGTTCAGGTGGATCTATTCTTCACTCATACAGCACCGGCTCAGTTAGCTTCGCTAATGCAGATGACCCTACAAACAGGGGATTTTTTGGTGTAAGTGGTTTCGGAGGTGCACCCTCTTTTACCAACAACTATTTCGACAGCGAAACTTCGCTTCAAAGCACAGGTACAGGTGCTGCTGCAAAAACTACGGCTGAAATGAAAACACAAAGCACTTTTGAAGGTTGGGATTTTGATGAATCATGGTTTATCAGTTTGGATGAAAACGATGGATACCCC
This sequence comes from Bacteroidales bacterium, assembly GCA_007131895.1. Classification (GTDB taxonomy): domain Bacteria; phylum Bacteroidota; class Bacteroidia; order Bacteroidales; family UBA7960; genus SKVR01. The sequence goes on from SLPR01000430.1 coordinate 5,006, forward strand.
AACCTGTCAGCTTTCGGCATACCATCCCTCATTACCATGCCAGTAACCAACATTACAGAAGAAACTGCTGTATCAGGTGGGGAAGTAATTACTGAAGAGGGTTTTGTTGTGGAGGTGCGAGGTATTGTTTGGAGTACAAATCAAAACCCAACAATTGGCAATAACGAGGGTATAACTACCGACGGTGCCGGATTGGGCCAGTTCGAAAGCACTATTACGGGCATAAATTTGGGCGCTACCTATTATGTTCGTGCCTATGCCACAGATAACATCAGTACAGCTTATGGAAATCAGGTTGTTTTTGAGGCCCTTCCGGCAATCCCAACCTACAATCTGACACTTGCAGCCAATCCGGCAGAGGGTGGAACAGTAGCCCTGGCAGCAGATCAGGAGGAGGGCCCATACCTTGAGGGTACATTGGTAAATGTGGTTGCAGTTGAAGCTGAAGGCTATGAATTTGTGGAATGGAAAGCCAATGATGTTTCTGTTTCTGTCAATACAACGTTAACATATACCATCCCTGCAGAGGATGTGATACTCACAGCACATTTCAGCGAGATTCCAGACATTCCAACCTTTAACCTTACATTGGTGGCCAGTCCGGCAGAGGGAGGAACAGCAGAACTGGCAACAAATCAGCCAGCAGGACCCTATCTTGAAGGCGAAACCGTAAATGTTGTGGCAACTCCGGCTGAAGGGTATGAATTTGGGGACTGGAAAGTAAACGGCGTTGCTGTTTCCAACAGTCCTGCTTTTGCCTATACGATGCCTGCAGAAGATGTGGTACTCACAGCACATTTCAGCGAAATTCCTGACGACCCCACTTTTACCCTTACACTTACGGCCAGTCCGGCAGAAGGAGGAACCGCAGCACTGGCAACAAATCAGCCGGCAGGGCCCTATCTTGAAGGGGCAATCGTTAATGTAGTGGCAACTCCGGCTACAGGCTATGAATTTGTTGAATGGAAAGTAAATGATGTTGCCGTTTCCAACAGTCCTGCTTTTGCCTATACGATGCCAGCAGAAGATGTCATACTCACAGCACATTTCAGCGAAATTCCTGACGACCCCACTTATACCCTTACATTGACGTCCAGTCCGTCAGAAGGAGGAACCGCAGCACTGGCAACAAATCAGCCAGCAGGGCCCTATCTTGAAGGAGCAACTGTCAATGTAATGGCAACTCCGTCTGAGGGGTATGAATTTGTGGAATGGCAAGTAAATGATGTAGCCATTTCCACATCGGAAGCTTTTGGTTATACCATGCCTGGCAATGATGTTGAATTGCATGCAGTTTTCAAATTGATCCCAACAGATGTGGAAAACCATTTGACAGACAATATAAAAATTTACCCCAACCCATTTAGCGACAGGATCTTTTTCGAAAGCACCGATAATATTGAAAAAATAACCATTTCCAATATTACCGGACAGCAGATTATGGACATTAAAAATGGTATAGAGCCCATTATTAACACATCAGGCTTCCCTGTGGGAATATACCTGGTGAGAATTGAATTTAAGAACGGAACCAGCCAAACCCTCAAAATGATTAAAAAGTAAAAATTTCGTTTGATTTTCTTTTATTAAAAACAGCCGGGACTGAAGCAGTTTAAACATGCTTTCAGTCCTGGTGTTTTTTGTTTCCTGTGCTATTACTGGTCTGACGACTGGGAGTCGTCTGACCAGTGGGGGTTCGGTGCTATTACTCGTCGGACGACTTAGAGTCGTCTGACGAGGGGGGACAGCTTCTCCTCGTCCGACGGACGAGTAGAAAAAACCTTATTCCAAAATTTTACAGAGATAACCGTACAAATATCATATTCCGGAAGTCTGGAAAACCGGACTTAAATCATTATATTTGTGTAACAAAAACTTAAAAAGTTATGGATTTACAATCGAACAAATTAAAGGTAATGCAAAAGATAATGAATGTGTCTAAAGCATCATTACTTGAAAAAATAAGCAATATCCTTGATGAAGAAATGGTTGTAGGATATACATCCGATGGTAAACCCCTGACAACCCAGCAATATAACCAACGCTTACTTATTGCTGAAAAACAGATAGAATCAGGGGATTATATTTCACAGGAAGAACTTGAAAAGGAAACCGAGAACTGGTAATGGGTAATTATACAATTTTCTGGACCAATCAGGCCAAGCAAGATTTAAAAAACATTTATAAATACTGGAAAAAGAAATCTGTTCCGGGAGCAAAAAATGTAAGGTCAGATATCCTAAAAAGCCCTAAAACAATATATTACGCGAAGCAATATCAAATTGATGATATCAATCCTAACTATCGACGCATAGTGGTCAGGACTAATTACAAAGTACTTTATCGTTAAATTAAGAATACAATCTACATCATGGGCATAATAAGCACACACCAGTCACCGGATGCACTTAAAAGCAGGTAGTTGTCCTGTTACTCGTCGGATGACCCGGAGTCGTCTGACGAGAGGGTGGGCGGTGCTCCTCGTCCGACGACTTGAAGTCGTCCGACGAGTTGGGGTTCGCTGCTGTTACTCGTCTGACGAGCTGGAGTCGTCTGACGAGAAAAAAAACCTTATTCCAAAAATTCCGACAACCTTAGTAGAAATTTATATGTCGATATGCATTTCAACCTTATTACCTTATTTACTCACCGGAAAATGGGAAAAACCGTAGAAATAAGGCAGTAAGGTTAGGGGATTTACTGGTAATCACTTGGCTACTAAGGTTAATGGAGGTTAAATAAGGTTTTTTAATTTTAATTCTTTATCGGTTTATTCTTCTGGCACGCTGGGGTTATTGCTGTTACTCGTCGGACGACTGGGAGTCGTCTGACGAGGTGGGTGCTATCACCCCCTCAACCTCAGCCTCAACCTTATCTTCAACTTCTCATAATACGAATAGAGTTTGTTTTTCATCCCCATTAGCCTTAACTTTGAACGGTTCATTAAACAAAACAAATGGGGTTCAATGGCAATACGCTGACTTTCAATGCACTGCAACATGCAGTGTTGATAAAAAGACCAGAAGAATAGTCATTACTTCCAATGCAAGCTAATTAAAACAGACGATTTCTGATGCAACAATATCTTCAATTGATGAAGCATGTGCTGGATACGGGCGCAAAAAAGGAAGACCGCACCGGTACGGGTACTCTGAGTGTTTTTGGCTACCAGATGAGGTTTGATCTTTCACAGGGCTTCCCGCTGGTTACCACCAAAAAGCTTCACCTCAAATCTATCATACATGAACTGTTATGGTTTCTGAAAGGAGACACCAACATAGGTTACCTGAAGGAACACGGAGTGCGCATATGGGACGAATGGGCCGATGAGAATGGCAACCTGGGTCCTGTGTATGGCGCACAATGGCGCAGCTGGAACAGCTCCTCCGGACCGGTAGATCAAATCAGCCAGCTGGTTCATCAAATCAAGACCAACCCTGATTCGCGCCGCCATATGGTAAGTGCATGGAACGTGGGAGAAATAGACAAAATGGCCCTCCCCCCCTGCCATATCCTGTTCCAGTTCTATGTAGCCAATGGCAAACTTTCCTGCCAATTGTACCAGCGAAGTGCCGATATCTTCCTGGGGGTTCCCTTTAACATCGCCTCCTACGCACTGTTTACCATGATGGTAGCCCAGGTTTGCGATTTGCAACCGGGTGAGTTTATCCATACTTTTGGCGATGCGCACCTGTATTCCAACCATCTGGAGCAGGCCAGGCTTCAGCTCACACGCGAGCCCAGAAACCTGCCCACCTTGACCATCAATCCTGAAGTAAAAGATATATTCGGATTTCGTTTTGAAGATTTCACCTTATCTGATTATGATCCACACCCTCATATCAAAGCACAAGTAGCGGTGTAACGAATTCACCCTCCCATTCAATCACCAACCAAAATTACAAACATGAAACTTATCCTTATTGCAGCCGCAGCCAACAACAATGTAATCGGAAAAGACAACAAGCTTCTCTGGCGCATGTCCAATGACCTGAAGCGGTTCAAGGAACTTACCATGGGCCATACCATTATCATGGGTCGAAAAACCTTTGAAAGCATTGGCAAACCTTTGCCGGGAAGAAAGACCATTGTTGTTACCCGACAAAAAGATTACGATGCACAGGGCTGTGAGATTGTCTCTGACCTGAAAGAAGCCATTTGCAAGATAAAGGATGAGTCAGAGGTTTTCGTGGCCGGCGGAGGAGAAATCTACCGGCAGATCATGAGCCTGCATTACACCCGGCGTATTTATCTCACGCGAATTTACGCCAACTTTGAAGGAGACAGCTTTTTCCCTGAGATTGATTCAGAGAAGTGGGAGATGATCGAGCGAGAGGAACACGAACCCGACGAGAAAAATCCTTATCCCTACGCATTTCTCACTTACAAAAGGAAGAAATAAAACAAAAGGTCAGAACAAACATCCCGGAATGACAAAACAGAGGGGTTAGATGCGGAGTTATAAAACTACCGATGCTAAACCCTCTGTTATTTCCTGACTTCGACACCTAATTTTCCCAATACACGCTTAGTGTCTGTAATACAGGTGTATGCGGTTTTCGGGACACCCGTTTTGGGTGTCCCAGCTATAAAAAGTAGTATTTTTGCGGCA
>SLPR01000143.1 GCA_007131895.1 Bacteroidales bacterium
ACAATTCTTTTTTGGTTTCGTTATCAATGCTGAGATATTCCCAATGGTTGGTAGGATTTTCAAGGAAGTTTCCGTCCTGATCAAAAACATAGGGAAGATGCGGAGACATTATATGGGCATACAACAATGAAGGTTTGTCCATTTGGTTCACCTCAAAAGGAAACCTTTCAATAAAATCAAAAAAGTATTTATTGACCTGGTAATAGAGGTTAGGGTTTTTATCCTTGAATGTTTCAGCCCATGGAGCCAGTATGGTCTGATTAACCAACAGAACATAAAATGGGTCAATAGTGGAGTGTTCCTCAATTCCCATATTATACATACACATGAGGTTTACCTCTTCAATCCTACCCGACCAGGAAAAGCTCCCGTAGCCATCAATAAAAGTAATGTTGTACCCCAATGAATGTAAAAATGTCATGGTGAAATTATTATCATAAATCTGAAGAATTTCGGGTATAGTGAGACCATTTGGAACATATTCAAGATTCATCAAAGAGGCCAGCGCAGCCGAAGAGGACCTGAAGCGAGACCTGCTGTCTTCTGCAATGAAAAAACCACTGTCACTGAGAAAATGATAGAAATCCTTATTATCATAACCCCACACTTCATTGACAGAAGGAAAACTGGCATACTCATCAAATACCAAAATATAAATATCGGGTAAACCCTTTCCTTCTCCATTAATACTATCACTATTGAGAACCGTTCTGTTGCTCTCCTGTGCTATCCTGTGTTTTTTTAGTTCAACCGGAAGAATGTTTACAAGATTCAGCAGAACCAGCAGGATCAAAGGCAGACCAAAAATAAAATTCAGGTTGATACTGTTCTCTTTTTTTAATCTGATCACTATAATAACCCATCCTGCATATAAAAGCCCGAAAATAACAAAAAGAAGCAAGGGGGTAACAGGCAAATGATTGGAGAGTGAAGTATAGAGGGTTCCATAGAAACCTGCCATTACAAGTAATAATATTGTTTGCAGGGAAGCTTTGTGAGGGTTCCGAAGAATTAAATACCAGATGGAAAATACCAGGAATGCTGCCAGGAATGCAACCAGTAAAGGAAACAACACCACCCTAAATGAAACCTCCTCTGCATTATAGGAATATAAAACCAGTACCGGGAATACGGCAAAAACCAAAACAACCAGAAAAGGATATAATCTCTTTAAGTTCTGAGCCATTTACTGTAAGGGGGTTTGTTGATATGCATAAAAAGTTTTTCTTCCTCCAAGCCAGTAAGTAGTATGTGTTGCAAAAGTTAAATGCATGAAATATAAGATCTTTATGCTATAACTGACTGACAATTGGTTTATTGTGTTTTAAAAATTGAGCCTGGCTGAAAATGCGAATTGCAAATCTATGGAAAAAATTTGATACTCAGACATAGATGATAAGGTTTGGATAAATATTTTCAGGCAGGATATTCGATTTGGGCATTGATTTTCCATTCCACTACTTGCTCTAATGAAACACCGTCTCCAGCACCTTCAACGATTTCACCTCCTTAAACCCATCCATATGGTACCGGTAATAGTCTATAATCTTGTACAGCAGGTGCATCCTTTTTTCGCGGGACAGTGGGATGGGTTCGTGAGCAGAAATCTGTGCATCTGACAGGGCATAGAAAATACGGCTGTCTTCCTGCTCAAGGGATTCGGTATTGCCATGGAAGGCTTGCTGGTAGGAACCTTCCCGCAGGTTGAAGTAACAATGGGTGGCCGAATAGTTGCGGGCGGGAAAGAATCCCAGGTATTGGGTGAGTTGCAGAAGAAACATAAGGTGGAAATCGGCCATCCGGGTATCTTCCCTGTCCAGCAGAAGGATGGAGTTTTCGATATAATGGTAGGCGTCTTCCTGTATTTGCTGGTGTTTGCAGGTGTTAAGCAATACTTCTGCAAGAAAAAGAGCCATGGTGGTTTTCCTGATGTCGGTATGGATCGTGGTAAAAGGTGTGGAGCAATGAAGTTCTCTTATGTTTTGTAACTGATCGCCCGGTTTGATATAAACCACCATATCCAGCAGGGTGAGGGGTTGAAGCAGATAGGCTTTGTTTTTCGACCTTGCTTTACGCACACCATGAACCAGAAAAGAAAGCACCCCGTGCGTCGGGGTGAGCATGCGTGAAATCATGCCCGATTCACCATACTTAAAGGTATGTAATACAATGGCACGGGTATGTTGTATCATTTTATGAACATAATCTTGGTCACCATGGTTTCATTTCCTTCGGGGTCGGTAGAGAATACCAGATATACCCCTGAGCCGGGTTTGCGGCCCTGCAGGTTATTGCCGTGCCATACAAACTGGCCTCCATCTGCAAATCCATCGTGTATAAGGTTTCCGTTGATGTCGGTTATCTTAACACGTGCATTGGTCACCAGCCCTTTGATGGCGATATATCCGTTGTAGCCCGGCCTTACCGGGTTGGGGAAGGCGTAAACATCAGAATGCTGTCTTTGTCCTTCTGTTGCGAAGCCCCGATAGGAAACCAATCCCTGGTCGGTGGCAAAAAACACCTCTCCGGTACCGGGATCTACTGAAATATCCAGGATGTTGTTGGAAGGCAGTGGGCTGTTGGATTTGTTGAAGTGCAGAAGGGTTTCCCTGCCGTCGGGGGCGAGCAGAAACGCTCCGGAGCTGGTAGTGCCAAACCATTTTTTGTTGGAACCATCAACGAAAATGGTGTTGATGGTTTCGTTTTCAAAAAGCCTTCCGGCAAAACCATCCTGCACCACAATAATGGTTTGGGCATCAAAAGGCTGGTTTCTGAAGGCCATGTGGGGGGAGTAAAAAACCACTACTCCGGAATTGGTGCCCACCCACATATAGCCATCCTTATCTTTTGCCAGGGCGGTTACCCTGTTGCTGGGCAAAGAACCGTTGCCTGCCTGGGTGTTGAGCTTCCTGATATCAAAACTGTTATTGCTGTTCACATCTTCTTCTTTAAATACGAGAATACCTCCTCCCCGGGGCATAATAACCCATTTTTGATCACTGTTGTCAATTACTACCCTTCCCAGGGTTTCGTTGCCCGTTACCAGCCCATTATGGGGGTAGGACATCCAGTTTCCTTCAGGGGTTTTGACACTGATAAAGTGGTCAGCATTGGAATTGCTAACCCACAGGTTTCCGCGGCTGTCAAAAGCCGAGCCCCCAACTTTTACCAAATCCTGCACACCACTGCGTCTTTGCAGCGTGCTGTTTTCATCATTATAGATTTTTATCAAACCCTCTTCTGCATCCATCTCAGCCAATCCTCCCGACCAGGCTGCAGCAAATGCTCTTCGGGGATTTCCCGGATGGGGTGTTATCTGGATTATGTCTCTCAGGGAGTTCATTTCGGGAAACTGCCAGCGGTTAAAAACTTCCCAGTTCCCTTTATGCAATACAAAAAGACCCCTGTCGTTCCAGGTGCTTTGCCATCCGGCGATTTTCGCTCCGGGTGCCACCCAAAGGGTGCTCCCGGCATGAGAAATGCCAAAGGATTCGTTGGTTGGAGGGCCGGAAGGGATGATAAATTCAAAGCTGCCTCCCAGGGTTCCTTTCAGCAACCCCCAGGATCTGTCACCTGCCCATACAGTGTTGTCTTTGTCTACCAGTATGTCATTGGCGTTTGCAGTCCTGCCTGCGTAAGAAGAAAAGTTTGCAACCGGATCCGCATTTTCATCTAAAATATGAATTTCCCCCATCGAACTGGCAAGCAAATAGTTGTTTTTAGATCGGATATTGGTTTTAGGCTCAAAAAAGCCTTCTTCTCCATAAGGATTAAATACTTCCCAGCCATTATCGCCAAGACTGAATAATGTGTCAGACGCTGATGCGGCCATATTGGCGTAAACTATGTTGTTGTGTGTAACAACGAAATTGAATTTCTGATTGGCACCGGGCAGTTCTGGTTCAGGTTTCCAGTACTGAAAATCGGCAAGGTTGGGTGCTGTAAGATCTGCTCTCAGCAGGCCTGCCTCGGTGGCAGCATAGAAGTGGTTTTCTGTTTTGGCCAAATCATATACATTGAGCATGCTCCCCTCGGGGCCGATAAACCAGGTGTCGAGAATAACAAATTGATTCAGGTCGAGAAGTACAATCCCAAAATCGCAGATCAGATACGCCCTGTCGGAATCAAAGTAAATGTTGTTTATACTTTTAGACCCAAGAATGTTTGCCTGCAGAATGTCAGGTATGGCAAAAAATCCACCCTGTATCATCACATCAATATTGCCATTCTGATAGCCCATCAGCAGGATGTCTTTATCCTGAGAATAGCGCACTACGTTGATTCCAAAATCGCTCAGTCCACTTACCTTGTCATAAGTGCGGATACTGTTGTAACGTTTGTCGTATTCCATCAATCCATAAGGTGTGGCAGCATAAATGAAACCCGGTTTTTCATCCAGCGATACCACCCTGTTGGCAGGCAAATGATGTCGCCATTGGCCAATAGCAATTTCCTGGGCTTTGGTCGGTAATGCCATGGTGAGAATAAACAAAGATATCAGCAATGCCTTGACAAAGAATTGCCGTATAGTATCGGTTGAATTCATGGTAAAAAAATATCTGGTACGAATTTTTTCAAACAAAAAGCCTTGAAAAACAAACCTTGAAACCGTTAAATTATTGTTGAACAAGGGCGAAAAATACAACGTTTAGGCATTAGACTTTGTTTTGAGCGTCAGATTGTCGCATTGTATTCTGTTATGCAAAGTTAAAATATCCACCGAAAGATTATTACTTAGGGGGGTAATATTTATTATGGGTGACTGCCCGGGCAACATGCTTACCAATTAGGTTTTCCTTTAAGGTTTATGACGGCCACTGGAACGCAAAAAGACCTGTGAGGGTAAGCACAGGTCTTTGGGTAAAGCAACGGTGATGTTTTATCCTGAAATTATCTCAGCATACTTCCCACCCTAATGCCAAAATAGATGGTTCTGGGCAGCACGGGGCCATACAGGTAACCCGGGTCTCGCTCTATTCCGCTGTCAAAATCCGACTGATAAGAGTTCAGGATGTTTTTCATGCCTGCAAATATTTGTAGCCCGGAGCTTTTCAGCCTGGTGTTGTAACTTACTCGTGTGCCCATATCCCAGAAAGTTGCGCTTTCTCTCAGTTCTCCCTCTTCAGGGTTTTCCAGAGCAGGGCCGAAGTAGGGGATGAGCATTTTTCCGGTATAGTTTCCACTGGCAGATACTGCCCACCTGGGGTTGAGGTTCCAGTTGGCTGTTAGAAATCCATAGCTTTCAGGGCTGCGAAAGAATCGTTTCTCACCAAATTCGTGTTCCTCTTCAAAAGTTGCTTTCTGCAGAGTAAATCCCGCTGCAAAAGATAAACTTCTTCCGGGAATTATATTGATTTCTGTGTTTATGCCCCTTACAATGGCATTCCCGTCTGCATTTTCACGAACGTACTCAACTACACCGTTATCATCTGGTTCGCCGAATTCCAGTACAAAAGGATTTTGTAAAACGGTGTAAAACCCTTCCACAAGCAGACCTATGGACGTATTGCCCAACAACCTGTTCTGGTCGATGGAGGCCATAAAGCTCTGGCTGGTTTCAGCTTTCAGGTCGGGATTGTTGGTATGTATTACCTGGCGAGCGCCTGAGGTTTCGATATGGAGGTCTTCGTCAAAAATCTGCGGAGCCCTGTAACCCTGAGAATAGCTCAGCCGCGCCTGCAACTCCGGACTGTGCCTGTAAAGAATGTTGGCCCGGGGGCTGAAAATGACACCTGTTTTGGGGTCAAAGTTCATCTCCTTATCTTCTACCCTGTAATTATCCAGGCGTCCACCCAATGAAAACATAAATTTGTTGACCATGTAATCGTATTGAGCAAATAAGCCGCTGGTAAGAGTTCTCTGGTCAGCAACAATGGTGTTGCCCGTAAAAGTCACATTGTTTGGGTTGTCTTCTTCCATGATGGGGTAGCCCAACTTTTTGTCAACAAGGCTTTCTCCTGAAACTTCTGCTCCGGCGGTTAAATTGGAACTGTTGAATTGAGCTTTGTATTGCAGTCCTGAATTGAAGGTAAAATTATCTGTATTGCCGTAATCGGTCAGGGATTGTTCTGCTCCGTAATAAGTATCACGATCAATCAGCTGTCCGGATGCATAAATAGTGAGCATATCGGTGCTTCTGAAAAACTGGTGGTAATTGATAGCTGCAGTGGTTATTTTATGCTCTGCCGCTTCAGCTATATCAGCCATGTGAGGAAGCCTGTCGAAGTGACTTCCTCCACGGCGTTTTTCCCTGATGTTGTAAAAATCAAGGTTGAGTTTGTTTCTCATTCCGAAGCGGTGAAAGAGTCTTGCTCCAATGGTTGTATTTTCAATTTTTGTAACTTCAGAAAAGTCATCGCCATTGGCATCAAAGGGGTCCCTGGTGCGGGTAAAGCCAAATACCGAGAGTCCGGTGTTCTGGTCAGAAGTAACCATGGATGCATTGAAGCTGATGTTGTTGTCAGGGGATATGCTTCCTGCATTGCTCATTCCAATGCCAGTGAAGCCTGAATTGACGCCCACTTCGTAGCTGTTTACCAGTGGGTCTTTCAGGATTACATTGATGGTTCCGGCAATGGCGTTGCTGCCATATATGGCAGAGCCACCCCCTCTTACCACTTCCACCCGCTCAATCATGTTGGCAGGGATAAGCTCCAGCCCATACACGCCAGCCAGACCACTGAAAATCGGTCTGCTGTTGATGAGAATCTGGGAGTAGGTACCCTCCATGCCATTCATGCGCACCTGGGTAAAGCCGCAATTTTGGCAATTGTTCTCAAGTCTCAGCCCCGGTGCGTAGTTAAGGGCGTCGGCAAAGCTTACCGAATGGGTATTGGTAAAAAGTGAAGGCCCCAGAGAGTTAACAATTACAGCAGATTCTGATCTTCTGCGCTCATTGCGATCGCCGGTTACAACTACTTCTTCCAGTCCCAGGGCGTCGGGTTCAAGGTAAAAGTTTATCTCTTTGGTGGTACCCTGTTCGGCAGTAACAACCAACTGCGCCGGCTTGTAGCCCATAAAACGGGCCTCAAGGGTATGTTCCCCAACTGGCATATGGATGATCCTGAAATGCCCGGTCTCGTCAGCTACAGTGCCGTAGGTGGTGCCCTTTACCGATATAGTAACAAACGGTACGTGTTTGCCATCGCTGATGACATGTCCAACGATGTTGGCATCGGTTTTCATGCGCAGGTTATGCGTGTTGGTGTCTGCATAGAGTTGTAATCCGTGCAGCTGTATCAGAATTACAGTAAGGAGGATTAAAAAATGTTTTTTCATGAGGGTAGAATTGCTTTATGGGTGTTAGTGTGTAGACGGCAAATTTCGTTTAGAGGTACTCTATTGTGTTTTGATTACTATTTTTTTCTCTGTTTGTTTTCAAGGTTGTTACAAAATTCACAACCGCGGGGCAAAAGTATCCCAAATCTGCAGGGCCTGCAATCCCCATTTTTAGGGAAATTGGAATGAGAAACCTATCAGATTTGGGGATATGGTAAGGAGGAATCCGGAACTAACCGGTTAACCTGTATGTGTTGAGTTTCTATGTTGTGAAAGTTAAGAAAAGTATCTCCCGGGCACATTTGCTTTTAGCACATCTGTGAACCGGGAGTTTCTTATTCTTTGGGAAAATTAATGTTTTATCAGGGTCATCAGAAGAACCATCTGTATGAGAGGTTGATGTTTCTTCCAGGCATAAAGAAGTTCCTGTCTTCAACACGCGAAAGGTGATCGCGGTATTTGGTGTCCAGTGCATTTTCTACCCTGAGGATAATTACATGTCTGCCATTAAAATTGAGCCTGTAACCGGCCTGAAACCCCAGTAATGAGTATCCATCGGTTGTGTCTTCTTCAGGGGCTACCCTGTCCTGCTTAGCTATCAGGGCCAGAGAAGATCCTATCCAGCCGCTTCCCCAGTCATATTCAATTCCATTGTGAAATCGGAAGGGCGGGATAACGGGCAGGTTCTCAGTGAATGCACCATCGATGCTTCGTTGTCCTCTGACATAATCAATGGAGCCGGTATAATTTAGCCGGTTGGTTATGTCTGCACTCATGGCCAATTCTCCACCCCAAAGCATAGCTTCTCCGCCAATGTACTCAAAAATGGGATAGCCGGAGTTGTCATCTACAGTGCCGGTAGGTTGAAAGATAATGTAATTTCGGAAGTCATTGACAAAACCTGCCAGCTCTATCTCGAAGGAGGTACGTTTGAATCGGACAAACAGATCGGCGCCATGTCCTATCTCGTCATTGAGATCTACATTGCCTTTCTCGTAAATACCAACACCCAGGTGCGGGCCATCTGCAAAAAGTTCTTCCACCTGCGGATTTCTGTGAGAACGTGCAAATTGGCCCCCAATTTCCACGTCTTCAAAAGGTCTGTAGTTTAAGCCCAAAGATCCGGAATAGTTAAAGGCATTTCTGGTTTTATCTACTGTGGGAAAGGAAGCGTTGGTCAGGGCTTTGGAGTTTTGGAAGTCGAGTCTTGTCCCAAACTGAAATCGCAGGGTACGTGAAAGGGGAACTTCCTGAAAAGTGAATGCAGCCAGAGACACTCTTTGTTCTCCAGGCGTGTAAATGTCCTCGCCCAAAACGTCCACACTCTGGGCCAACAGGTTAAAACCTACTGCTCCGCGAGCAAAGGGTCCTCTGGGTTTGTGCTGAAGTGTAAGTGTAGAACTGAAAGCTACTTGATCATATTCAAGCTCTACCTCTTCTTCGATAACGCCAGATTCCAACCTTTCCATTTCCACTTCTTTCTGGTTAAATTTTGAAGCATTGAATCGCAACTGAGCTTTGTCGAAAAAGCCACCACCCAGAGTTCTTCCGAATCGTCCCTGAAAGGATATTCTTTGCGCCCTGATTTCCACCGATTCATTAGGGTCATCCGGCGATTCGGGAATTTCGAAATTCTGGTCAAAAAATGACATGCTTACACCGCCATTGAGGTTGTTCCTATTGATGCCTACTCCAACAGAAGCATCCATGTTATTCATTGTCGTACCGGGTAATGTCCCATCGGGAGTTGTTATATCTCCTGCCTGGCGCATGGCAAATCGGGCAGAAGTGGCCCAGTTTTGATTGCCATATGTAATTCTTCCAAAACCTGCTCCCATGTTATTCATGGTAGCGCCCTGGCCCGATACCACACCAGTGATTCCTCTGTCCCAATCCTCGGGGATGTCGGTTGTCATCAGGTTGATAACACCTCCCAGTGCGCTTGAGCCGTAAAGAAGACTTGCAGGACCTCGCACCACTTCCAGGCGGCTGGCTGCCAAGGGGTCAAGAGAGATGGCATGGTCAGCAGAAGTTTCAGAGATATCGCCCATGCGTTCGCCGTTTTCCAATACCAGTATCCGGTCACCATCCATGCCACGAATTACCGGGCGGGAGGGGGCGGAGCCAAAGCTGCGCATGGCTACTCCTGGCTGACCGTTGAGCATCTCACCAAAAGAAGGCTCGCTGCGGCGTTGTAGTTGTTCTCCCAGAAATACTGCATCAGGTTGATAGCGGAATCCACTGGCGGTAGGGGATGATGTCAGAACAACTTCATCAAGATTGATCCCTGTGGGTA
>SLPR01000142.1 GCA_007131895.1 Bacteroidales bacterium
ATTCGGGAATAAAATTCAGCAAGTAACGGGTATGGTTTTTTTGAATGGCTTCAATGGCTCTTTCTCTTGACTGCTTGGCCTCTTCACTGTCAGCCAGTGAAGTGCTGTGAAACAAGCCGAGTCCTTTCAGCATGCGCGAATGCTTCCTTGCAAAAGCCAATGAAACATATCCTCCCATAGAATGCCCGATTATGACCGATGTAAAAATATTCAAATGGTCCAGCACCGCTTTTACACAATCCGCCATCAGGTCCATAGAATGAGTCTCTTCCAAAACACTGCTTTTTCCATGCCCGGGCAGGTCTATCAGAATAAGCCGAAAGTTTTTGGAGAGCGTATCCTTATAGTCATCCCATATTTTGAGAGATTCGGTAAACCCATGCAGCAAAACCAAGACTTTGCCACTACCACACTCTTCAAAGTGTATCCTTCCCTTTTTAAAATCTATAGACATTTTAATTCTTTTAATGATTGATTTGTTTCAATTAATCACTTTTAGAAGTTAAAGGTAATTAAAATTTTTATTTGAAAGTAAAAAAATGTCATTTTGTTTATTTTTTATAACTTTATACGCCCTATATTATGTCATTAGTCCTAAAATCATTGTTTTTGCTTTTTCTATTTTTTACAGAATGAAATTTACATAAGCACTGTGCGATCAAAAGAGGCTTAAAATATTACACATGCATGCTCTCCTGCATGGGAGGGACGATCATCAACCCAATATGTTAACTGAATTATTTTCTGATGCAAGAACCTGTTTCCCGAAAGATTCATATCATTGACGACGATCCTCATACGCTCCAGGTGCTGGAACACATACTGAAGAAAAAAGGATATAGCATAAAGTGTTCATTGTCAGGTGTTGAAGCCTTTGGTGCTTTCAAATCCTATACCCCTGATCTGATTCTTCTTGATATCATCATGCCAGAAATGGATGGATACCAGGTTTGCCGATTGCTGAAGAATGACAGGATAATGATGAATATTCCGGTTATTTTTATTACCGCCTCTCATGATACATCAGAGCTTGTAAAAGGATTTGATGCGGGTGCTGTGGATTTTATTTCCAAACCCGTTAACCGGGCTGAACTCCTGGCAAGAGTTAATACCCACCTTGAACTCAAGATGTCCAGAGACATTATTGAGTCAAAAAACAAGGAGTTGCAGCTGGAAGTAGAAACCAGAACTGAACTGGAAGAAAAGTTTAAAGCCTTGTCTGAAACTGCTTTTGAGGCAGTTGTTTTTATGCAAAACGGCAACATAATCGAAGGCAATAAAGCTGCCTTTGAACTCTTTGGGATACAGAAATCCGGCTCGGATTTTCCCTCTGTTTTTTCTTATACCGACGAAAAGGGTGCAGAATTGCTGAGAAAAATTCTTCAAACCCGCAGGGGGAGTGGGCCATGGGAAATGGTTTTTTATAATGCCGCAAAAAAGCCATTTTATGGGTTGGTACAATACCAGACATTGAATTATAAAGGGGAGAATGTAAATGTATTAGCCATAAGGGATATTACCCGGCAGAAGGAAATGGACAAGGAGATTTTTAATGCTATCATGCAAGCGGAGGAAAAGGAGAGGAAAAGATTTTCGCGCGATATGCATGACGGTTTGGGGGCTTTACTCTCCACTTTGAAAATTTATACCGGATTGTTGCAAAAGGACAATAAGACTCCCCGGGAGAAGGAATTGCTTCTTTTTGAGATGAAAGATACCATCAATAAGGCTGTAGAATCGGCACGTACCATTGCCAATAATTTAATGCCCAGCGTATTGATGGATCATGGTTTGATAAAAGCACTGAAGTCCTTTACCGAAGCTTTGAACAAGACAAAAATAATTAATATCAGATTTTTGTATCCTGAGAGCAATTTTTACGTAAATACAAATACGGAGATCCATATTTACCGAATTGTGCTTGAACTTGTCAACAACACGCTTAAGCATGCGCAAGCCCAGAATATTTATATGGAGTTAGATATAAAAGAAGAGGTCTTAATGCTTGATTACAAGGACGATGGTAAGGGTTTTGCCTTTCAGGAGACCTATAATACCAAAAGTGGGAGCCAAGGGTTGAAAAATATTTTGAGCAGGCTTAATTTTATGGATGGCGAAGGAAATTTTGAGTCAGAACCTGGCGCTGGTCTTCACTTTTATTGTAAAGTTCCCGTTTAAAAAAAAGGTTTTGATCGTTATATCATAAATATTTATCGTTACATTTGTAACCAGGAAATGCTTATTGCTAAGTTATATGATGGATTGTTTAATTGCTTTTTTCAAAGATAAATCAAAAGGGTTTAATTCAGGATGGATAAAAATAAGAAACTTCAGATAATGATAGTCGAAGATCAGCATATCTTCAGGAAAGGACTGATAATGCTGCTCAAGGAAATTCCCGCTGTAAGTATTTTTGGAGAGGCCTCCAATGGTGAGGAATTTCTGCAAATGATCGAAAAGGAAAGACCCGACATTGTATTCATGGACATTCAAATGCCTGTGATGAATGGCATAGAAGCTACCAAACAGGCACTTGATCTCTATCCCGGGCTGAAAATTGTTGCCATCAGCATGTTTGGCGATGAAGAATACCTGGTTAGCATGATCGAAGCCGGAGTGAAGGGATTTTTGCTCAAAACAGTGGAAGAATATGAGCTGCAAAAGGCCATTGATTTGGTTGCTGACAATAAAAACTACTTTTCTGATGAATTGCTCCCGGTTTTGACCAATTCTCTGGTAAACAGAAAAAGCAAGCCCGAAAATGCTGATCCGGAGCTAAAGGAGGATCTTACCAAAAGAGAGGTTGAAGTTCTGGACCTTATATGCAAGGGATACACCATTAAAGAAATTGCTGACCAATTGTTTATCAGTCAGCGCACAGTGGATGGGCACAAAGCCAACCTTTTCAGAAAAACCGGTGTCGACAGCAGTGTTAAGCTTGTAACTTTTGCCATCAAGAACAGCCTTTACAAGCTTTAATACTGCTTGTGTCAATTATCAGCAATCCTTTATCATTTCGCAGCTTACCTCGTTTTCTGACTTCCTGCCTTCCATATAGTCATCTATGTTTTTTAATGTGGTTTGTGTAATTTGTATCATGCTTTCTTTGGTAAAGAATCCCTGGTGAGCGGTAACAAGTACATTGGGGAAAACCATCAGCCTTGAGATTTGCTCATCACGAATAATTGTTTCTGATAAATCTCTGAAGAACAACTTCTCTTCTTCTTCGTAGACATCTATGGCCAGATTCCCCAGTTTTTCTTCCCTAAGAGCATCAATTACGGCAGAAGTATCTACCAGTTTTCCCCGGCTTGTATTTACCAGCATGGCCTCTTTTTTCATCAATGAAAGGCTGTTTTTGTTGATAATATGGTGTGTTTCAGGTGTAAGAGGGCAGTGCAGGCTTACAATGTCAGATGATTTAAGCACTTCCTCAAGAGAAGTGTATGTAACTCCCAGTTGCTTAAGCTCTTCCGATGGATATTTGTCGTAGGCAATGATATTGGCTCCCATGCCATTCATGATTTTGCAAAATGCTTTGCCAATCTGTCCTGTTCCGACTACACCAACGGTTTTTCCATGAATAATAAAACCATTGAGGTTTACCAGTGAAAAGTTTCCATCGCGCACCCTGTTGTAGGCTTTGTGTGTTTTTCTTGCCAGCGTCATAATCAGGGCAAGTGCATGTTCGGCCACCGCTTCAGGAGAATAAGCCGGCACCCGCAATATACGAATGTTTTGCTTTTTGGCTTCCTTGAGATCGACATTGTTAAACCCTGCACAGCGCAGAGCTACCAGCTTAATGTTGGCTTCAGCCAGCAATTGTAGTGTCTCGGCATTTATGCGGTCGTTGACAAATACACAAACACCGTCAAAACCCTTTGCCAGGTTCACCGTTTGTGGGCGAAGACGGTTTTCGAAATATTCAAATGTATGTTGGGTGTTGGCTTTTTCAAAGAATTGCTTGTCGTAAGCTTGAGTGGAAAATACTGCTATTTTTGCCATAGTTTTATATAGTTTTATATAGTTTTGTGTGGAATAATCAAACAGGAATAAGAAAAAAGTAGTTTAGCTTCCTGATCCTCTCTGATTTGATTAACAGTAATTATCCGCGAATGTTTGGTGGTTCACAACGGGAAGAATAAAAAAAGCTGCCATTGTGGGGCAGCTTTAATGAGTTTTGAAGATGGTGATTTTTCAGGCATATCTGCTAATGCAAATTGTCTGTTTTTCTATCATTACTTCTTTGCTTCAAAATGTTGTTCCAGCAAACGGGCAACATACTTTCCAATAATATCAAACTCAAGGTTAACAAAACTCCCTTTCTTAAAATCACCAAAATTGGTGTGATCATAGGTATAGGGTATGATGGCTACCGAAAACATGTTGGGTTCTGAGTCTACCACTGTAAGGCTTACCCCGTTTACCGAGATAGAACCCTTGTCAACGGTAATGTTTTTTGGACCCGGATCGTATTCGAAATAAAATTTCCAGCTGCCATCAAACTCTTCTACTTTTGTGCAAACGGCTGTCTGGTCTACATGGCCCTGTACAATGTGTCCGTCCAGGCGGCCGTCAATGCGCATGCAACGTTCAAGATTGACCCGGTATCCTTCTTTCCAGCCACGCATGTTGGTCTTGTCCAGGGTTTCCTGTATAGCTGTTACCGTGTACTGATTTTTTTCTTTGTCAACATTTACCGTGGTCAGGCAAACTCCATCGTGGGCCATACTCTGGTCGATTTTTAATTCTTTGGCAATGGGGGTTTCAATGGTGAAATGAATATTTCCTCCTTCTCTTTCTATTTTCGCAACTTTGCCGGTAGCTTCTACTATTCCTGTAAACATAATTCACGTATTTTTTTATGGTTTAAACTTTATTGCCTGGATTCGTTTATCACGAATTATTCATCACTTTCTTTTTCCTCCTTATCAATATAAAGGAATTGATCGCCGGTGAGTTCAACAATGGTTCGCAGCCACCATTCGGGGTATTCCGGGTGCTCTACAATGGGGTATTTGCCCCATTCATTAGTAAGAAAAACACCGTTTTCTTCTTTTTTAATGTTACCATCGAGGTATTTAACCATCAGGAACCGGAAGAGTTGTTCCCACCTTTCAACAGTATAGTTTCCCATGGAAACAGAAAAGTTGGTAAGAAAATCTTTGGCCAGCTCAGGGTCTTTGTTGTAAAGTTCCAGTGCAGCTTTGTCAATGGCGGGTACAAATTCACGGAAACTGTTTTCCAGTTCTGCCTGAACTTTGCGTAAGTCGTCAATTTTGAGGCTGTATCTGAGGTAAACCAGATGTGCCACTTTGTTGAAAACCCAGAAAGCAGCATCTTCCCTGTACTCCAGAATGCTTCCGTATCCTTCACGGAAAGTGTCCGGAGCTCGCCGGATACCCGCATACATGGGCACATATACTGAGGTATTTGTGTCGTCAACACCAAACCAGATAATGCCGCCAATGGGGCCGGGGTAGTCTTTGCGCGACTGGGTAATAAATGAAAATCCTGTCTGCTGGGTGGCGGTAGTGCGCTCATGAAAGTAAGTCTTGCCGTCTATCTCCCAGGTGAGCGGGCGCCAGCGATAGGGTTTCCCCCAGGGGCCTGCCCCAATATCCTGTGTTAGGTCGAAATCAGTTCCCTGCAAATAGTCTCTTTTGAAATTGATCAAATCGGCAACCGATAGTTTTCTTTCGGGTTTTACCCACAAAGGCATGCGGTTGGTTAAATCGTAACCCATGGCGTAATCCATATACTGGTCCATCCCGGGGGTCACCTCTTTAAACATACTCCATACCCTTGCTTCGCAAAACCTGGCTGCTCCAAAATCGATGGGTGCATATACATCGGAGAAGCTGAACGCTTCATTGCGTCCGTCGAAATATCCTTTGCGGCGGGCAAAATCTATCACGTCGTGGGCGTAAATAACCCTTACATCGGGCTGATGCAACTTGTCGAACTGCTGGTTGGTAATGGAAATATTGCCATCGGCCAGCGGAAATGTCATGATGCGGGCGTGGTTGGCATGGGCAGAAATGTATCCGTCGGGTATGCGCTTGGCAACCCAGACTGCTCCTTTATCTGCATTGTAGCTTTCTCTTCTGCGGCGATCATACTGGAGATTGGTTCCTTTGCCAATGATTTCCATGATCCAAACCTCATTGGGATCGGCAATGGAAAAAGATTCACCCCAGCTGTAATATCCGTATTCTTCAGCCAGCTCACCTATGATGCGGATGGCATCGCGCGCTGTGGGTGCGGTCATCAGTGCATATTGCATGAGTCCTGTGTAATCTATGCCTCCCAGGGTATCGAACAATTCGGTATGTCCCACAAAAGTACTTTCACCAATGGCAACCTGCTTTTCATTGATATAACCCACTACCTGGTAGGTGGATTCAGGCAGGGGAATGCGGGCAAGAGGCTTGTGGCTACCCCTGTAATAAGCCTGAAAAAAAGAGCCCGGCTCCTGGGTACCCCCTTCAAAAAAATACAATTCACCGTAGCGAATATGCGAATCTGCTGCATAGCTAATCATGGAAGAGCCATCAGTGGATGCTCCGGGTGTTACAAGGTAACTGGTGCATGGCCATGCTGTCAATCCAGAAAATGCTGTCAGCAAAAAGATTAGAAAATGTCTTGTTTTCATAGTAATGGTGTTTTGTTAAGTTTATGCGGGCCACCACCCCATGCCTTTTCTGCATTACCCTTTTTTTGAAAGGGATTTAAAAGGCTAATGCCTTGTGCAGGAAACAACGGGGTAGTGCCATTTAAAATCATTTTTCCGCAGCAAACCTACACAAAATTTTTCATAAATGACCTTAATGACAGCAATAACAAGTGGGAATATGGTCAATGCCTTTGTGTTCTGATTTTGCTGTTTAGACAGCTAAAAAAAAACTTCTTGTTTGCAAAAATATTCAATTAGGAATAAAATAACATCTTTTAAGATAAAAACAAGCTTGTTTTTTTGTAAAACTAAATAGTTAATTGACTACATTTGCAATAACACCAATTCCGTTTCGTTTATTGTACACTTAATAAACGATCAAATACTCTAAGCCTGATTGCTTGTGATGATGGCAGTTTTAAATTGTTTCTTTGAACAAACAACCAAAGGTAAAGCTTTAGAGTATATTATATTTCTTTCTAAATTTGTGCAATGAAAGAAGGTTTTCAACATCAACAAATAAAAGAACGTATTCCTGTAACAATCATCACCGGATTCCTGGGTGCAGGTAAAACTACCTTCCTCAATCATATCCTTCTAAAGTATAAAAGCACCAGGTTTGTTATAATTGAAAACGAATTTGGTGAGCTGGGTGTTGATGGCGATTTGCTTATCAATGAAAATATACCTGTTTATGAACTGGTAAACGGATGTATATGCTGTTCGTTAAACAATGATTTTTACAGTGCTTTACAATTGATTCTGGAAAAGCCTGACGATATCGATCATCTGCTGATAGAAACCACAGGAATTGCCGATCCCAGCCAGGTAATCGATCTTTTTATCTCCAATGAACATATCCGCAATAATTTTATCGTAAACAGTGTTATTTGTCTTGCAGATTCAACATTGCTTGCAACCACACTCGACAATGAACCCGATGCCATCAAACAAATCGCCTTGGCTGATATCGTGATGCTCAACAAAATTGACCTGTTCAAATCCGGCACTACTCAAGAGTTAAAGGGAATGATTGCAGAAATCAACCCCATGGCAGAAATCATTGAGACTTCCCATGCCCACACCAATGGGTCTCCCATACTCAATACAAAGGCTTATTCCTGTCAGCATATCGAGCAATCCACTTTGTCTTTTGATAATCTGAAAATTTCCCTCTCTGAAATATTTAAAAAAACACATCAAAACGGATGGCAAAACAAGCCTCTGAAACATGATATTCGCGCAGAAGGTTTTTTGTTTAACGAATGCTTTGATAAAGAATTGTTTAATATATGGATTTCCAGTCTTATTTACTTTAATCAAAACAGTCTTTACAGGGCAAAAGGTATATTATATTTTAAAAACAGCAAAAAGAAATATATTTTCCAGGCAGTAAAAGGTTCTTGTGTGTTTGAAGAAGGCAGCGAATGGAAGGAGGGAGAACTGAGGTTCTCAAAAATAGTGTTTATTGGCAAGTTTATCGATCGCAGTGAAATGGAAAACAAATTAGAGAAATTGTTTGTAAAACATGAGCCTCAAAGAGCGTGAATCTGCTGATAGTCAGTTTTAATAGCAACTGACAGAATTTAATACCTTGCCAGTAAATATGCAAAAGCCACGGGATACTTCTATATTTGACAAGTTAACATCCAATGTGCCCGGTGTAATTTTTCAGTTCAGGCTCTCGCCTGATGGCAAGGCTGCTATGCCTTATGCCAATGACAGATTGAAGGATGTTTTTGAACTCCAGCCTAAAGAAGTACAGAATAATGCTGACCCGGTTTTTCAAAAAGTGCATCCGGCAGACCTTGCCAAACTACATAAATCTATCGAGACATCAAGAGAAACCCTGCATGACTGGGAGTATGAATTTCGTATCATCAGAGAAGATGGCGAAATAAGGTGGCTCAGTGGGGTTGCCAGACCGGAAATGAAAGCAGACCTTAGTTGCTTATGGCATGGTTACATACTTGATGTTACTGAGAGAAAAACGGTTGAACAAATCAATGCAGAAACCAGGATAAAATATCAGGGATACTTTGAAAATGCTACAGATGGATTGTTTGTGGTTGATCAATCAGGGAAATACCTTGAAGCCAATCCGGCAGCCTGTAAGATGACGGGCTACTCCATTGATGAATTGCTGTCGATGAACGTGAAAGATCTGGTAGAGCCTGATTTCACCATCCAAAGGAGTGAAACAATGGAAAGGACATTCAAGGAAGGGTCGGTAGATGAAGAGGTGCTGCTTCGCAAAAAGAGCGGAGAGACTTTTTGGGTGCAGTTGGTTACTTCACTTATCAACGACACTACAGTTATCGCCTTTTGTCATGATATTAGCCAGCGCAAACATCAGCAAACTTTGCTGGTGATGCAGCTGGGATTTCAAAAACTCATAGCCAGCATTTCATCAGGATTTGTTAATGCTACCATAAATTCTTTTGATTCTGCCGTAAACTATGCCCTGAGTCAGTGTGGACTCTTTTTTAAGGCAGACCGTTGCTATGTTTTCCTGTTCTCGCCCGATTATACATACATGAGCAACACTCATGAGTGGTGTGCTCCTGATGTTCAGCCGCAAATAGACAACCTTCAGAATTTTAAATCCGCCGATGCCCAATGGTGGTGGAAACAAATAAGAGAAAAAAAGATCATCAATCTGCATGATGTAAACAATCATACGGGATTAAGCGATTTCGAAAAGTCTCTCTTCAAAGAACAGGAGGTAAAGTCTCTGTTGTCCATTCCAATGATAAATAATGGTTTACTGGTTGGGTTTTTTGGACTTGACCGGGTAAAGATTTGCAGGGGATGGGACCAGCAGGATGTCACCCAATTCAACCTGGTGGCA
>SLPR01000179.1 GCA_007131895.1 Bacteroidales bacterium
AAAAAAAAAAAAAAGATTTATCATGTAAAGTACAACACCCGTGTTGAACTCATCACCATACGACACTACGAAAAGGCAAATCTTCAGGAAATACTGGAAGGAAAAGAGATTCTGCTGGAACAAAAAAGCAGGATTACCTTACAATGGGTGGTAAAGAGCAAGCAAAGCGAAGAAGTTTCAGCTGAAGGTTTGTAAGCCAAACATGATCCCCGAAATTCGCCCAACGAGGAAAACGTGGTTTTTTATATTGAACAGCCCCACAGATATGGCATTGGCAAACATGAGATTACAGCGCTACTAACCAGAGTTTACAAGTTTTCGGATTCGAATTTATCGATAAATGCCTGGTTGGCATTTTCACAACGTGAACCTGTCTTCTGCAAACTAAACTCCCGGTAAAAATCAGGATTATACTCTGCTTTGGCCGAATACAACAGTGGGATATAAATCCGGGTTCCTGCAACCGGGTTATCATCACTATCAAATTTTCCTTCATTGGAAGGGTGGCTTCTGATAAACCATGAACAAACCCCATACTGCGAATAAATCCGGCTCCAGGTATCGCCGCTTTTCACCAGGTAAACAGCATCATCGGGTATCGGGGCACTTGAAGCTTCAGCAACCTCCTCTTCTGCAGGGGAAATAACATCTGTACCGGTAGCATCTTCCGATATCACGGCACGGTCAACAGAACGTCGCACGGGAGGCATAGGATCACGAATAAACAAATCATAAAACATGTAAGCAATCAATAAGACTGCAATACCAACAAGGATGTAGCGAACGGGGGAATCTTTTAATCTTTCACGATATTCATTCAATACAGAAGTTTTATCACTGTCTGGTGGTGAATTTTCCTTATCAGGTGCTTTCTTTTTAACAACCTTGCTCTTCTTTACCACAAGAGGAACAAATTTTCTTTCCACATGATCAAGGTTATAAAAAGAAATCAGCTGAAGGCTGATATTTTCATCATCCGAAGCAATACTGGCCATATCAACAAACCTGTAAACCTTGGTTTGCACAGGCATTGGATCGGTGAGGATTTTCTGGATACTCTTTTCTGTCAGGTTTTCGTAAAAACCTTTGCTGCACATCAGGAGCATATCCTCGTTAACAGGCACCAAAGGCTCTCTATTGACAACAGGGTCAATCTCCTTGTATTTGCCAAGCAGAGGCACTGTATCGGGGTTTTGAAGGTCACCTTCAGCTTCCTGTGTATCTTCAAAATTTCCAATATCCCCTTTAGAGATCAACACCGGACGTTTTCCATTGAAATAATAAAGCGATAGTTCGCCCAGGGAAGTGTAAAAAACCTTGTTATCACGAATCAAAATGCAGGCACAGTTCACATATGCATTTAAATATTCCGGATTCTTTCTGCCATACTCGTAAATGAATCCATTGGTATAAATCAGAGCGTTGCGCAGAGCAGCAGATGGTTTTTCAACAAATTCATTCTCAAGGTAATACTTGAGCCGCTGGGTAGCAAGTGCTGCAGGGCTTACTTCAAGATCATGCGCACTGCTGTCCTGGCAAAGCAAAAAAACACTTCCATTGATACTCTCAAAGTAAGTTAACTCATCGGTATTTCGATTTTGAGAGCTGCCTTTCTCACTATGATTTGCGAATTCAAAATTTTTGAGTTTCCTGTTTGCCATATATTAAATCCTTGAGAACCTTAGTTTGGTCATAAATACACTGGAAATTACCTGTAATTAGCACAAAAGTAACAAAATACAGATTGAATTGAATATAAAAAAAGTAAAAGATATTACTGCTTTGCAGCCAGGGTAATTTCTACGAAGTCAGCTACCTCAAGTTCTTCAGCTCTTTTGCCCCGCAGAGACTCTACTTTGGGCAATTCCCAGTCAATCTGCATCGATTTTAAGGAGTTTCGCAGGGTTTTGCGCCTTTGGTTAAATGCTGTTTTTACTACTGTGAAGAATTTCTTTTCATCGCAGTCAAGCTGCATTGTATTGTTACGTTTAAAGCGTATTACAGCTGATTTAACCTTTGGGGGTGGGGTAAAAACATGCTCATCAACCTGGAAGAGATACTCCACATCATAGAAGGCCTGGCACAAAATGCTCAGAATCCCGTTTACCTTTCCGTCTGGCCCTGACACTATGCGCACAGCTACCTCTTTCTGAAACATGCCCACCATTTCCGGAACAAGATTTCTGTACTCAAGAATCTTAAAAAGGATTTGCGAGGAAATATTGTAGGGGAAATTTCCAATCACGCCCACCTTTTCTCCATTAAAGAGCTCCTGAACATTTGTTCGTAAAAAATCCTGTTCAAGTATATTGCTTCCTGAGTCGGGGTAGTGCTTATGAAGGTAGGCAATGGAGTCAGTATCAACATCCATTCCCCACCAGTTAAACCGGGCATCCGAAATAAGATACTTGGAAAGCACTCCTGTGCCGGGTCCGATTTCAAGGACCCTATCATAACCTCCATGTCCATGTAGGTTATCAACTATTCGCCTGGCAATGGCTTCGTCGCGCAAAAAGTGCTGCCCGAGGTGTTTTTTAGGTTTTACTATATTCACTTCTCAAATTCCGTAAAAAAATATTTCTTCTCTTGACAGGTCTCCCCTCAGATACCTGAACCGGTTTCGGGCATCAGCATTTCTGAGGCTTCCCGGGTATTTTGTCATAATTTCGGTATACAACTCCATGGCTGTTTCCCTGTCTTCAAATATTTGCTCCTGCAAGCGGGCTCTCCTGAAAAGTGCATCGGCAGCATGCAGTCCAGCGGGATAGTTTGCCACAACAGAAGCAAGCATCAGGTCAGCCCCCTTGTATTGTCCGGTTTTGATGAGAATATCTGCACGAGACATCAGCACATCATCAAGGATTTGATGGGATGGAAATTTTTGCTCTAAAGAGTCTAAAACAGCCAGGGCAAGGTCATAATTATTCATGAAGGTATGCATCTCTGCCATGGCAAACATTCGCAGAGGTTGTGAAGTTCCGTCTGCTTCAAGATTGTCCTGGATAAGCAGAGATAGCGCCATCGCATCATTGGCCATAAGTCTTGAAGTAGCAGCTTTCAGCACATCGAGCTGTGCCTTTGCCCACTTAAACTCTCCCATATAAAACGAGAGTCTTGCATTTTTAAACCTGGCTTCATGTGCCAGCGGATCATCGCGAAAAGATTTATCCACCTGAGCATAAAGCAAATGCGCATCCCATAAATCGCCCTGAAGCAGCAAAATATCGGCCAGTTCTACCCTGCATTCTCCTTTTATTCTGTTGGACACATTGGTCATATCGATAATATTTCGCAACAATTCAGAAGCTCCTGTAGTGTTGTTCAGATAAAAAGCCTTCAAATTGGCAAGGTTTCTCACCAGCGAAACTGTCTGGGGTCTTAACCCCATTTGTTCTATTGCTTTCTCATATTCCGCCTCCACATCATGCAAAAGGTCATAATCGATTTCATACCCTGCTGTAGCCTGATTGTATTTCACGTTGAGCAGTCCTACCCTGGCCTGAAGATAATGGGGGCTGAGATCACCAAGGTCAATTACATACTCATACGCTTGCCTGGCAGTATTAAACTGATTGTTGGATGCGCTCATACCGGCAATGTCCATTACAAGTTTGCCCTCCTGCCCCAATCTTCGGTCGAGGGCACGTGCCTGCCTGTATGCCAGTTCAAAATCCTTTTGCTGTATCGAATGCCAGATGAGAAGCTCGGAATAAAGTGTTTTTGAAGGATTGCGCTGAGTTCCCTGCAGTAAGACCCTGCGCAAGGCATCGCTTTTGGCAAGATCCGGATCATCGTTTACTGCATCCTGCAACAATCCCTGTACCTGTTCCATATAAGACTCATCAAGGATTACAAGCTCAACATACTCTGTCATCATCAGCGAATAATCACCTTTTCTCTCATAAATAGAAGCCAGTTGCAGATTAAAAGGGTAAGCATCTCCCAGCATCTCTCTTCCTTTAAGATAGGTTTGCAGGGCATAATCGGTAAAATTTCTGAACAAAAATGCATTAGCCAGATCAGTAACTGAAGGAGGATGGTTGGGAAGGTCACTTATCAGGCCTTCCATTTGTCTTCTGGCTCTGCGGGAGTCACCTGCCCGGGTAAAAACATAACCCAGGTCAACTTCAAACCGCATCCTGCCGGGATTGTTGCTGATCTGAGATCTAACAACCCTTTGGGCGTCACGAAATTCTTCCAGTTCAATAAGACATTGGAGGTAGTTGTTGTAAATAACAGGCCCCTGATTCTTCTCAAACAACTCTTCATACAACACTACTGCTTTCTCATAATTGCCTTCACTCATCAGCTGAGCGGCAAGCTGCTCATCTGACGATTGCCGATCCTGTGCATGCAAGGATAAAGTAAAAAAGAAAAAAGAAAGCAATATAACTGGTAAATGATTCATCTTTCGTTGGTTTTATTACAAGAGAAAGAACGAAATGCAAGACGGCAATGTTTTATTTCCCGATGAGTTTAACTAATATTGTCAAAGCCGGTATAAGGCACCAGAACTTCAGGAATACGAATACCTCTCTCATGCTGATAGTTTTCAATTAAAGCAGCAAGGATACGGGGCAGTGCAAGGGCACTACCGTTGAGGGTATGGGCTAGAGTGGTCTTGCCCTCCTTATCCTTGTATCTGAGTTTCATCCTGTTTGACTGAAATGTTTCAAAGTTGGAAACAGAGCTCACTTCGAGCCATCTTTTCTGGGCTGCGGAAAATACTTCCATATCATACGTGAGGGCGCTGGCAAAACTGACGTCTCCTCCGCAGAGCCTTAGGATCCTGAAAGGCAGACCCAGCTTTCGCAACAAGCCAGTAACATGGATACGCATTTCCTCCAATACGGCATAACTGTTTTCGGGTTGGGTAAGCTGAACGATTTCCACCTTATCAAACTGATGCAGCCTGTTAAGTCCTCTAACATCTTTCCCGTAAGAACCGGCTTCTCTTCTGAAACAGGCAGAATAGGCAGTGCTTTTGATAGGAAATTGTGACTCCTGAAGTATAATGTCTCTGAAAAGATTGGTAACAGGTACTTCTGCAGTGGGTATCATGTATAAATTATCCAAAGCAATGTGATACATCTGCCCGTCTTTATCGGGCAGTTGTCCGGTTGCGTATGCAGAGGCTTCATTTACCATCAGGGGAACCTGGTATTCGGTGTAGCCGGCGTTGGTGGCTTCATCAAGGAAAAAGCTGATGAGTGCCCGTTGCAGTTTTGCACCTTTGCCCTTGTATACAGGAAAACCTGCTCCGGTAATTTTGGTACCCAGTTCGAAATCAATGATATCATATTTGGAGCACAAATCCCAGTGGGGTAATCCTCCTGCTTCCAATACGGGAATTTCTCCCTCCTGCTCTACCACCTCGTTGTCCTCAGGAGTTTTTCCTGCCGGAACACTTTCATGCGGCAGGTTGGGCAACAACACCAGCAGACTTTCCTGCTCACTTTCCAGCTGTGCAAGTTTATCCTGAAGCTCTTTGGTAAGGGTTTTAGAATTAGCGGTTTCTTCTCTTAATACGTTGGCTTTATCTTGCTGACCGGACTTGAACAAATCTCCAATTTCCCTGGCCATTGCTTTGCTTTCGGCGAGGGTATCGTCGAGGTTCTTTTGGGTGGAACGGCGTTGCATATCGACTTCCAGTATGCGTTCTACTATACTTTCTGCATCAAAATTCTTTTTTTTGAGTGCTTCTATAACTTTTTGCTTGTCTTCCCGAATTACATTAATCTGTAGCATAACCTATATTTATTAGATAAACTTGATTTTTAATCCTTGCAAAGGTACAGAAGGATTGTTGTCTTGATTATAAAAATAATGTATAAACTAAAAAACCCGCCTTAAGCGGGTTCTGTTTTTCAACAAAGAAATCTTTGTTTTACTTAATTAAGCCACAGCAACGGGCTCAACAGAAACAAAAGATCTTCCTTCAGATTTCTTCTTGAATACTACAGTACCTTCTACCAGTGCGAACAAGGTATGATCTTTACCCATTCCTACATTGTTACCGGGGTTATGTTTGGTACCTCTTTGTCTTACGATGATATTGCCGGCTTTGGCTACTTGACCGCCAAAAAGTTTAACGCCGAGTCGTTTGCTTTCCGACTCTCTACCGTTGCGCGAGCTACCGACTCCTTTCTTATGTGCCATAATAATTTACTATTTTGGGATGAGCAAAAAATGTTATCCTACGAATTCTTCAATCTGGATTTGAGTCATCGGCTGTCTGTGGCCGTTCATCTTCTGGTATCCTTTTCTTCTTTTCTTTTTGAATACCAATATTTTATCAGCTTTTACGTGGGCCAGCACTTTGGCTTTTACTTTGGCACCATCGACAACAGGAGCGCCTACCTCGATTTTGTTGCCATCAGCTCTCAGAAGCACCTGGTCGAATTCTACTTCGCCACCTTCTTCTGCAGCCAGACGGTTTACATAAATCTTCTGGTCTTTCTTAACCTTGAATTGCTGTCCTGCTATTTCTACAATTGCGTACATGTTTACAGCTTGTTTTAATTAATTATTCCGAATAAATTGGGGTGCAAAGGTAAGAATAAATTATTTACTTCCCAACTCCCCTGCAAAATAATTCCACTTTATTTCCATGATTCTTTAATCTTTTTACCCTGTCAAAACCCGTCATCACTTTGACGTATCAGCAAGACGTCAGAAAGACTGTAATACCGGCATGAATACAAACATAGAAATCAGTTTTTGATTATGTATCTGTAAAATCTCTTGAGTTTGTGGGGAGGTCTGTTGGCCAGGTACACTCCAAAAAGAATAATCGCAATCCAGATAAGAAAAACCGGCAGAAAAGACTCCCCATCAATAATGCCCCATGCAATAGAAACAATGGGCATAAGATAGGTTACACTTGATGCAAAAAGTGCAGATGTCCGCTTGATGAGCCAGAAATTGGCAATAATAGCCAGGGCGGTTCCCAGCACTGACAGCATGGCAATATATCCGAGGCTGACCCAGCTCTCGGGATCATGGGTCATTACATAATAAAAATTGGTATGAAAGCTCAGGAAATAAATAGATGGCAGGCCAATAAACACAAAGGCGAGCGAAGCAATGGTTAAAGGCTCGTAGCCTGTAAGGTAGTTCTTTATAAAGTTCATTTGCACTGCATAACAGATGGTGGCAATGATAACAAAAGAAGCAGGTACTATATTTAACTCAAGGCTTCCCCCTCCGGCCACCCAAAGCAGTCCTGCTGCTCCCAGGAGGCCGGTAATCACACCCGCCACATTCAGCCAATGGGTTTTCCGTCCAAAAAACCACACACCAAGAATCAAAGTAAAAAGGGGTACCAGCGAATTTAAAATACCGGCCATAAGGCTATCGAGCTGGGTTTGGGCTTTGGCAAACAAGAACGCAGGCAAAGCATTTCCCATTAATCCGGCAATAAGAAAAAAATGAAAATTTTTCAGCCTGAGTTTATGCAGGCGCATAATCGCAAAAGGCAATAAAGCCAGAAAAGAAATACTTACCCTGAGAGCCCCTACCTGGAGATTATCAAAGGTATGCAAACCTTTCTTTATCAGAATAAAGGAACTGCCCCAAATCAGCATCAATGCCAGGAGCACTATCCAGTCCAGAATCTCAGGTTTTTTTTCTTCCTGCATCATATTAAGTATAAAACCAAAACAGGGCCCAAAGTTAATGACTTATTTTGTTGCCAGGCGGGATAGAGTAATACATAATCTACAAGCTTATAAATTTTTAAAAGAGCATTGAGGTCCTTTTGTTTTTTTTATTTACCTTTGCACTCCGTTTTTATGCGGAAATTATTTTTCACAATTCATTATTTACTAATATTTTATAAATCAAAGTCAAATGGTAAGACAATACGAGACCGTTTTCATTATGACTCCCGTTTTATCTGAAGAACAGATAAAGGAAGCGGTAAGTAAGTTTCAGACGTATCTGAAAGACAAAGGAGCTGAGATTGTTTTTGAAGACCAATGGGGATTGCGCAAACTAGCCTATCCAATCCAAAAGAAGTCAACAGGATTCTATCACCTGATCGAGTTTAAGGCAAAATCTGACCTGGTAGCCCAAATGGAGCTGGAAATGAAAAGGGATGAGCGTATCATCAGGTTCCTGACCGTTTCTCTGGACAAATTTGCAATTGCCTACAACGAGAAAAGACGCAGGGAAAAAACCACCCCAAAGGCAGAGGAAACCAAATCGTAAAACTTCAAAATCAATAAAAAATGGCAAATCAACAAAATTCTGAAATCCGGTATCTTGCGCCAATAGCAGTAGATATCAAGAAGAAAAAATATTGCCGCTTCAAAAAAGCCGGTATCAAATATATTGATTACAAGGACGCCAACTTTCTCTTAAAGTTCGTGAACGAGCAGGGAAAAATTCTTCCCCGTCGCCTTACAGGTACATCAATGAAATATCAAAGAAAAGTAGCCCAGGCAATTAAAAGAGCAAGGCACCTTGCTTTGATGCCTTATGTAGCAGATCTTTTAAAATAGGGAGGATATACAATGGAAATTATTTTAAAGCAAGATGTTCCCAATCTGGGATTTAAAGACGATATATTAACCGTAAAAGACGGTTATGCCCGCAACTACCTCATTCCCGAGGGAATGGCAATTCTGGCTATTTCTTCTGAAAAGAAAAAACTGGCTGAAACTCTCAAGCAAAGAGCCTTTAAGGAAGATAAAGTTAAGAAGGAAGCCGAAAAAATGGCAGACAAAATGGCTGATATTCACGTGAAAATCGGTGCAAAAGTTGGTACTTCCGGAAAGATTTTTGGTTCTGTTAACGCACTGCAAATTGCTGAAGCCATCCACAAACAGTATGATATTGATATTGACCGCAAGAAAATTATGGTTGATGGCGATGCTGTGAAAGAGGTAGGTGTATATAAAGCCAAAGTAAATCTTCACAAAGAAGTACGCTTTGACATCAAATTTGAAGTTATTGCTGAATAATAATCTTATGTCAGCATGATAATACAACCTGCTTTCCGGACGGAGAGCAGGTTTCTTTTTACAGTAAAGAATCAAGATGGTATCCTCGTCAAAAATAAAATGGATAAGGTCGCTTAGCCAGAAAAAATTCAGGAAACAAGAAGGTTTCTTTATCGCCGAAGGCGATAAAATCGTAAAGGAACTCTTTGGCAGTAACCTTGAAGTAAGAGATGTATTCGCAACAGAAACGTGGGCTACTGACACGGTTTTTCCGGAGGGATTGAACCCGCAAATCGTCAATTCAAAGGAACTGGAAAGAATATCGTCTCTCAACACCCCCAACCAGGCCCTGGCTGTAGTGAAAATACCCGTCAGAAACCCTGCATCCATTCAACTAAGAAGCCGGTTTACACTTGTGCTCGACAACATCCAGGACCCCGGCAATCTGGGGACAATAATAAGAACAGCAGACTGGTTTGGAATCCGGAATATTGTCTGTTCCGTTGAGACTGCTGAGCTCTACAATCCCAAAGTAATCCAGGCTACCAT
>SLPR01000031.1 GCA_007131895.1 Bacteroidales bacterium
ATTGGAGATTAAATTATGCAATATCTGCTCAAGATGGACTTTGTCTGCTTCAATAAACTGTGGAAGAGCCTCATCTATCATACTCTCAAAACCAATACCTGACTTACTTATTAAATAAAAAAACTTCTCTGCTCTTTTTAGCCATTTGTGCAGATTCATTCTGCGGTATTTTAACTTCAACCCTCCTTTTTCTATATCGGAATAACTCAGTACCTTGTTGATAAGCTCCATCAGATTTTCTCCTGAATGGCGCAACAGACTCAGATATTCCTGTTGCTGGTGATCCAGTTTTGTCTGACTAAGTATCTCCGTCATGCCAATAATACCGGTAAGCGGTGTTCGCATCTCGTGGCTCATATTGGCCAGGAAGTTCTTTTTAAACTTTCCGGATTCAATAGCTACATTCAATTCATTTTCAAGCTCTATTCTTTCTTTCTTATCTGTTATATCATTGCCAATGGACTGAAATTCCAGGACTTTGCCTTTATGATCGAAAAAAGCAATGCTAGACCATTCTTGCCAGATAAATCTTCCGTTTTCCATCAATACTTTGTTTTCAAAAGTATGTGAAGCACTCCCAGGTTGAAATAGCGAGAGATGTTCCTTCATAAGCTCTTGATTGGCAGCGGGTAAAAAGTCAAGAAACTTCCGGCCTGTTAACTCTTCTTCTTTTTTTCCGAAATAGCTACAGTAGGCAGGATTAACAAATGTAAGTGTTGTATCAGGTAAAAATCGGCAAATCATGTCACGCTGGTTTTCCACAATAGACTGATACCGCTTTTCGCTAATGCGTAACTTCTCTTCTATGGTTTTTTGTGGTGTAATATCAAGCAATACTCCATCGTATAAAACACCTCCCAATCCATCCTTCCTGGGTTTAGACATTCCCCGAATCCACTTTTTCCTGCCTTTGTGCAGAATGATACAAAACTCATAAGACCAGTCAGTAAAAGATGTAACCGACTCCAGAATAGACTTCTTAAGCCCCTGGCTGTGCTCCGGACAGACCTCTTCAAACAATCTTGTTGGATCAGTTAAAAGCTTAATGGGCTTCTCAAAAATTTCTGCACCTCCATCGCTCATATAGAGTACATTAAACTTGCCCTCAGCTGATACATGAAACTGGCATACAGCCCCGGGAATATTGGCTGCAAGCTGACGTATCCGTAATTCACTTTCACGAAGTTTTTCCTCTGCAATTTTTCTGCTGGTAATGTCGGTTGCTGTGAAAATAATTCCCTGCATCTGGTTGGTAGGATCGAGGGGTGTGCTGCTAACCAATACATGAATCACCTGTCCATCTTTTCTTCTAAACCGTGTTTCCACGGTCCCTATTCCCAGTTCATCTATCTGTCTGTACTTTTCTCTACCTACATATTCAAAATCTTCGTCCGTGCAATACAACATCCTTGCACTTTTACCGATAAGCTCCTCGTGCGAATATTCGGTCATCTGGCAAAGTTTGTCGTTTGCATCCTGAAAAACCCGTGATACCAAAAGACCCATACCAGAGGGAGCTGCAAGAAAGATGCTTTTTAGTTTGTTTTCACTCCTGAGTAGTTTGCTCTGGGTTATTTTTTTATCAAAAACCCCCAAAACAATGGCAATCTTAGAGGCAAGCTGACAACCGAAATTAATTTCATGTTGCTGCCAGGTTCTTTTTTCTCCTTTGTGTTCAAAACAAAGAATTCCAATGGTTTTCCCCTCTGTAACAATTGCTATATCAAGCATAGAAGTAATACCAAGAGGAGTCAGGTAGTCCTGCAGATAGCCACTTACACGCTTATCGTTCAGCGCATCATTAGCATCTACATATCTGTGCTTTTTAAAATACTTAAATTCACTGTTGTATTTATATCCGTCTAGCAGCATACCCGAACTGTGCAAACCGGTTTCTGAGTCATAATTATCGAAATTCCTTAAGCTTTCCCCGTCTTCATCAAAAAACCACACACCGGTGCGCCATACATTCATTACTGAAGATGCTCTGACGGTAGCTAAATTTATAAACTCATAAATATTTCCTTCAATGTAATGGAAGGAAGCTGTTAATTCTGACAGTGCCTCTTGTTGCTTTTTAAATGCCTGTGCTGCAATCTCAGCCTGTCTTGCCTCCGTGATATCCTCGTAAATAAAAATTAATGATTGGCTCTCTCTGACAAAATAATGAATTTTAAACCAGCGGGTCTGATATGGACAAAACTTTACTATACTTCCTTTAGTCCCTTCATCATAATTTGTAGCCAAAGGAATCATCCACTGAAAATCATCAAGGGTTATATCCGGAAAAACTTCAGTTAGCTTCCTGCCGGAAATTTCCTCCGGAGAATATTGTGTTTGACGGGCAAATAATTCATTCACTTCTATAAGCTCAAAATCAATCACCTCACCCTCAAAATCCCGGATGGCCTTTTGATAAGAAAACCCCATTGGAAGTTTCTGCAAAACAGAAGCATAGTCAATTGGCATTTGGCCCCCTTTTGTTTGTATAAATTCATTTATCAGATTAACTTCCTGCCGGGTCTTTGCAAAGTTCGGACAGGGCAGGTCTTTTTTTCTTGTGAGTGTGAAAGTAAAACTCTTGTTAAGTCAAAAAATAAATCGGTTTGATTTTTTCGGATAAAAGGAATTTATGGCATTGGCAGAGTAACTGCTCTCAGGTCGTAAATTTAACAATATTTAAACAACCCTCAAAGCTTTTTAACCTTTCTTTCTCTGGCATAAAAAAAGGGTCCTCTGAAACAGAGGACCCCGGGGTTAAATGAATAAAAAGTGATTATTTGGCAAGGATAACCTTATTGAAGTAAATCTTATTATCCATGCTTAATCTCAGGTAATATACGCCATTGGGCATGTATCCTGCTCTTAAGATGTGCTGTTGTTCTTCATAAGCATTAACATCACCATGGAATAAAATCTCCACTCTTTCGCCAATCAAATTGTATACCTCAAGGGTAACAAACTGAGAAGTTTGCGGAGTAAATCTCACAGTGGTCTGGTTTCTGAAAGGATTGGGGAATGTAACAAGGACTTCATCATCTGAAAACACATTATCCCGATTGGAAAGAATGCCCTTGTCATCCTCGGCCTCAGGTACTTCAACACACACATAAGCTTCACAGCCATTCGCGTCAACTACCTTGATCATATACTCACCGGGTTGCAACCCCCAGTACATCATGCCCTGGTTTTTATCGTACATTTCACCTTCATCTCCATTGTCAACACATTCAGTGAACAGACAAACTGAGTAAGGGGCAGTACCTCCGATAATGTTGGCCCAGATTTCTCCGTTATTTTCACCAAATTCGGCAGGAGTAATCAGGAATACATCTATCTCAAGCAATTCCGGCTCTTCAAGGGTTACCATTTCACTTTCACTACAACCATTTGCATCAGTAACAGTCACGGTATAATCACCTGCAGGCAGATTATAGAAGGACCCGGACGCTTGTGGTTCTCCTCCATTGAGAGAGAACATAAGTTCGCCGGTGCCTCCAGAGGCAAACGCATGAATCTCGCCATCATCGTATCCGTAGCATGTAATATCTGTGGTGGATTCAACGAGCAGTAGTAATTCATCAGGATTCTCAAGTTCAAACTCAAGAACAATAGGTCCGCAGTCATTTGCATCCAGAACAGTCCAGCTGTATTCACCATAGGCAAGGTCTTCCACCAGGTACTCATCATCAAACGTGGCAACCAGGCTTTCACCGCTGAAGAGTCTGTAGGGTGCAGTACCTCCGGCAGCTGTTACCAAGGCAGTAGTTACACCATTGTGGCACAGAATTTCACCGGGATCTACATCTGCTTCAAGCTCCATAGGTTCTTCGATAACAAAATCGAGAATGGCTTCACATCCGTTGGCATCTACCACTATCCAATAGTATGAACCACCACCCAAATCATTGAGGGTAACTTCCATATCGAAGGACTCAATTACCAGGTTTTCTTCTGCTACCTCCATATTGTATAGCATGAAAGGGCCAACACCATTGGTAACTGTTACGGTAACGTCAGTTGTAAATCCATAGCACTGAATAGGCTCATAGGACTCCTCAGCAAGAAGTTCTTCAGGCTGTTCAATTTCAAACGTAAGGATTACAGCACATCCATTGGCATCGGTAACAGTCCAGGAGTAATCTCCGGCACCAAATCCAGTAAGCATTGTGGCACCAGCCATATCTATTTCGAGTTCAAAATCGCTGTTATTGTCTGAAAGAAGATAAGGTTCTACACCACCAGCAACAGTAAGTTCAATCCAGGTTGTTTCGCCGAAGCAAAGTATTTCTCCTGTCTCAACCTCTGCTGTAAGCATTGGAGGCTCGTTCACCATAAAGGTAAAATCTTCAAGACATCCATTGAAGTCAACAATGTCAACAAAGTAGGAGCCTGCAACCAGACCGGTAATCAGGTATGAACCACCATCTTCTTCAATAATGACAGGTTCTTCGAGACCTTCCCAGGTGAGGGTGTAAGGAGCAGTACCTCCGATAATAGTAACTTCGGCACTTCCTGTTGCATCTCCGTTGCAATCTACATCGGTAACTTCAACAATCGCTTCAATGGGTTCGGGGAACTCAGGAACAGTAAACTCGAAAGGTTCAGAATAACAGTCACCTACCTGAAGAACAACGGTATAAGTACCGGGGTTAAGTCCACTGAGTTCTGCAACATTGGAGATACTTACCACTTCTTCTCCGTCATAGATTGTAAACAGGAGTTCTTCTCCTTCTTCAACACCTGAGAAATTAATGATGATGCTGGAGTCGGTCTGAACAGGACCTTCAAAAGTATTGAAGATAGCTATTCCATTCACATCGTATCCGTCACCATTAGGGAAATTTTCTGCTGTAACATCCACAATCCAGATATATTTTGCCCATTCCAGAACGAATGGTTCTCCTGTATCGGGGTCAACACCATCAGAAAGATCCAATGCTTCAGTGAGACAAATCTCACCAAGATACGACCATGGACCATCCAGATACTGAGCTACAAAAACGTCTGCCTTTTCAGGATAGCTATCGCAGGTGGGTCCACCATAAGAAGTTTCTACCACTTCGAAATCAGGACCTTCACCGTTGTATATCAGGCAGCCCACTTCCAGTATCAGCTCACCTCCTAAACCAAGAGAAACATAAGTAATGGGAGGGGAGTTACTATAGTCGGGCAGACCAAGGGCATTCAAAGGATTGGTTCTGCTTGCTGCTACCGTTCCATCTCCGTAGTTGGCAGTACCCACATTATATTCGATTACTGCCACGGCCCATGGCTCAGTACATACCGGGAAGTTATCCGGAGCACACAGAGGCACTTCAATATCTACATTGTCAATTACAATTTCATTGGGCTGACCAATTTCGAAGGTAACTACTTCAGGTCCGCAGTTTTTGGAATCGGTAATCGTAACGGTGTATTCACCTGCAGCCAAACCTTCAATGGTAAGCGTTCCGTTGACAAAAGTTCCCATATCTGCAAAATAAGGGGGTGTGCCTCCGGTTACGGAAATAACAGCCATTCCATCCTCATATCCATAGCAAGTGGCATCCATTGTTTCTATTAGCATGGCAGCAAGTGGGTCGGGCTGGGTCATTTCAAACTCAACTTCTGCTTCGCAGCCGTTGGCGTCAACAATGGTCCAGAGATATTCTCCTGCTCCCACCATCAGTGATATTTCGCCATCGGTAAAGTTTCCGGCAAATGCATCACCATCAAACAGTTGATAGGGAGGGGTTCCACCCATTGCATATACGGTTACTTGTGCTTCTTCGCCATAGCAGGCAATTTCTTCCTTTTCGTAGTTGGCTTCCAGCAAAGGAGGTTCAGTAACTATCACCTCAATTACTCCGGATGTGCACTGATTAGCATCAACCAACAACATATCATATTCTCCGGCAGGGAGCATAAAGACAAACGTACCATTTTCTTCAATGGGTTCAAAACCTTCGATAAACACCAGATAAGGAGGGGTACCCCCTGAAACTATAATTGCCATTTGCGCCTCTTCACCATAGCACAGAATTTCTTCAATTACATTTATCCCGGCAGTGAGGGGATCTGGCTGATCAATTACAAAATCAACATCTGCTTCACAGCCATTGGCATCAACAACTGTCCAGCTGAAGCTGCCTGCCTGAACAGGAACCTCTATCATGCCATTATCAAAATCTCCTGCCAGCACATCACCATCAAACAGCTGATAAGGAGGTGTTCCGCCAGAAGCAGTAACCGTAACGGTTGAATAGCCGCCATAGCACAGAATTTCTGTTGCTTCATAACCGGCCTCCAGCATTGGAGGTTCTTCCATATCAAAGGATACCATAATAGAACCACACCCGTTGGAGTCGTCAATTTCAACAGCATAGGTTCCAGCACCCAAACCGGAAATAGTTAGCAGATTTCCCTCTATCGTGCCCATATCAGCAGTGTAGGGGGGTGTACCACCTGAAATTTCGATCTCAACCATTCCATTTTCATCGCCGTAGCACAATGGGTTGACAAGGTTCACAATTTCACCAGCCAGGGGATCGGGTTCGCCAACATATACACAAGCTACAAACGGACATCCATTGCCATCAAAAATCGTAATGGTATAATAGCCAGGGATCAAACCTCCATAAGTGGCGGTCTGCGATTTATCAAAAAAATCAAAATCATCTCCCTCTTCTTCACATCCATAAGAGATGCAAATGTTAAAGGGTTTTACACCGTTCATAATGACTTCGATTATGCCATCTTCATCACCGGGGCAGGAAACATCTGTAACATTAATAACCACATCAAGATCAGGGCATGGAGCAGGCTCTGGTTCCATACTCCTGAACTTAATATCATCAATACCAAAATCATTGCCGATTTTCACTTTGGTGGTTTCAATAATAGTTATAGTAGCAGTCTCCGATTTATCTGTGTTGGTCCAGGTTTTCTGAACCCATTCGTTGGTTGCACCAGGAGCAAGAAACACTTCTGAATAGTTACTGCCATTGATCTCGATAGTAAGGTTAAGGTTGGCAGGAGAAGTGGTAACCAGGCTGGAGAGCATGAAACTGAACTCGTAATTTTTACCCGCTTCCACCTCAAGAGTCTGTTGCCAGACTATCCAGGTGTCATCACATGGGCTTCCGCCACAAATTTCTAAATTAGTGGCCCCATTAACAATAAGGAATTTGTCTCCTGCAAACGGGGAACCGGTAAAGTTTGGGTGAAAATCACCAGGGTTACTGGCTACGGTAAAACGGCCTTCGGGAACAAGGCTATTAGCCCCCCCTACTTCAGGATCAACAAATACATAGTCCGTGTAGAAATCCATATTGCCATCGGCAAAATCGCCGTTTTCAATAAGATTTGGACCGTACAATTGTCCAGATGCTGTGCTAAAGCAGCATGTAAGCACAACAATTGCAAAAATGCTTAACAATAGTCGAAGTTTTTTCATAGGTACTTGGGTTTGATGAAAAAATAAATTAACATATGCGCGCAAGCCTGCTTTCCTCTATTTATTAAGTACGCGGGAGGGAGGTAGGGAAAATTGCTGTTTATAATGCTAAACAAAATTAAACAGTGTTTTAAAGTGATTTTTATTTAGACGTAAAGCAGGTTTACACCTATAAATGTATGCCTTTGCTAACTCCTGCACAATAGGTAAACACCCATATTTTTTTTATTGTAGCCAGCACCTATTTTTACCGATCAATGCCTCTTAAATCCCTCATTTTGAGCTATTTAATACTCATGCTGCCCTGCGAGAAAAAAAATATTAAAAAAGCATTAACACCACAAATCTCCACTTAAAGACATATAATTATTTTTTGTCTAATCTAATTGCCAGTCAGACCTACATATTGACATAATTAAACTCATGGCCGTTCATCTGTCAAATGAACGACAATTGTTAAAAAACTTTTCCTGATTCATGTTATAATTCGTTACTTTTGCTACCAAAACTGAGACACCAAAATTATGGCAAACAAAATAATGGATCCCATTGGCAGATTAATGGGATTAAGATACAAATCGCACCCATGGCATGGGGTAGACATCGGCAAAAATGCACCCGACGAGTTTACCTGCTTTGTGGAAATGGTAAGCACTGATACGGTAAAGTACGAAGTAGACAAAGTAAGTGGCTATTTAAAAATTGATCGCCCACAGAAATATTCGAACGTATTGCCAGCAATGTATGGCTTTATCCCTCAGACACTCTGTGCCAAAAGAACGGCCGAATATGCCATTGAGAAAACCGGAAAAACTGAACTTGTTGGGGATGGTGATCCGCTTGATGTTTGTATCCTGACTGAAAAGTCTATTTCTCATGGAGACATACTGGTAGAGGCAATTCCTATCGGGGGCTTCAGAATGCTTGACCACAACCAGGCTGATGACAAGATTATTTGTGTATTGAAAGATGACGCTGTATATGGTGCTATGAGGGATATTTCTGAATGTCCTGAACCAGTAGTTGAGAGGCTGAAACATTACTTCCTGACCTACAAAGATCTTCCCAATACAAAGCTGGATGTGGAAATTACCCACACATACGGTTCTACCGAAGCCAAGGAGGTTATCAACCGAACACTCGAAGATTACCGGGTAAAATTTGAAAATCTCGACAACCTTCTTTCCACGGTTTAAAAAACAGGCTTACCAGAAAAACCAAAATATGAAGGCATTTATGCGGCAATAACAAAATGGTCAAACAGAAATTAACAGTTTAAACATTTTACCGGGTAAGTTGGCAATTGCTCCCTTAAATTCAAGATTAAGAAGCAGGGATGAGGTTTTGCTGAATCCCAGCCCTGTTTTCTGCACCAGAAAATCAAAGGAGCACGTTTCATTTTCTTTCAATATATCTGCAATGATCTTTTCCTGTTCATCCAACTCGACAAAAAGTTGTTGCTGATGATGCTTTTTGCTCTTTTGGTTTTCCTCTTCCCAACCCATTACATACTCAATGTCTTTTGCAGTTTCGGCAAGGTGTGCCTTATGGGTTTTAATGAGAAAATTACACCCCTGGCTGAAAAAGTCTGACGTTCGCCCGGGCACGGCAAATACATCCCTGTTGTAAGTATTGGCAATATTGGCAGTTATCAATGCTCCCCCGGTTTTGGCAGCCTCAACAACAATCAATGCGTCAGCCATACCCGCAATAATACGATTCCTTTTGGGAAAATTCTCCCTGTCGGGAATCGTATTACTCACAAAATCGCTGAGAAGGCCACCATTATTGTCGAGCATCCTTTCAGCAAGTGGCTTGTTGAGTGGAGGATATATTCTGTCAAGACCGTGTCCCAGCACTCCCACCGTCTGCAGATGATTGTCCAGTGCGATTTTGTGTGCCCGTGCATCCACACCATAAGCCAGACCGCTTAATATCAGTGGATCAAACTTTTTAACCCCTTCCACGATTTCTTTGCATTTTTGCTTGCCATATTCTGTAATGCTTCTGGTGCCAACAACTGCAATGATTTTTTGCTTATTCAGATTGGCAGTG
>SLPR01000486.1 GCA_007131895.1 Bacteroidales bacterium
ATTGTTAACAAAGTCCGTAATGAACTGTTCGGGCATTTTGCCGCCA
This sequence comes from Bacteroidales bacterium, assembly GCA_007131895.1. GTDB lineage: Bacteria > Bacteroidota > Bacteroidia > Bacteroidales > UBA7960 > SKVR01. The sequence continues at coordinate 47 of SLPR01000486.1, forward strand.
TTGATACGAAAACGTTCTCTGAAATCTTTCAGATGGGGCGATGTACACAAACCTGTTTTATATCCGGCTTCCTGGAAAACAGATGCCAGCATATGGGCCACGGAACCTTTGCCATTGGTTCCGGCAATATGTATGCTTTTAAACTTATGCTGTGGATTGTCAAAATAGTCAGCAAGAGCTATTGTATTATCCAGGTTGGCTTTATAAGCTGCCGGCCCGATTCGGTGAAACATGGGCAACTGAGCGTACAAATAGTCAAGGGTTTGCTGATAATTCATCAGTTGAGTCTGATAAAATTGTAGGTGATGGTCCCGGTTTGCTCATGGGGAGCATCATTTTTTACATCAAATTTAGCCTTCATGGCAGCGGCTTCGGCGGCCGCCCACAAAATGCGATCGGATGTTGTTGTTCCCCTTGCTCCGGCGGTTGCTCGGGTAACCTGACCATTTCGGTTAACGTAAATGGTCACCACCACCCTACCCTGCGACTGGGTGGTATAATCGGGAAGAGGCAAATGATTCGCACTTCGTCCTGAAAGGCTGAAAGAAGGTCCATCACCCTGACCCCCACCTGTGGTTGCAGTACCATCTGTACTGCCATCAGGTCGTCCCTGGTTGCCGGGCTCACTTCCATCACCCTGATTCTGGCTGGTGGTAGTTTGCCTGTCGCGTCCGGGAAACAATGCGTTAGGGTTTACCTGGGGTTCCGGTTCGGGCTGGGGCTGTTGCTGTGCTGTTTCCTGGGGTTTGGGTTTATCTGCGGGTTTTGTATCTTCCCTGGGCTGTTGTCTGTCTATTGGAGAAGCCGGCAGCGCTACAGTCTCTTCGGTACTTTGGGTAGCAATATCTTCTGTGGCTTGCGTAGATTGCGAAGGCTGAGGTTGAGGAGGAGGTGGAGAAGAAGTGAGAGGCTGACGTTGCCCCATACCCTGATCGGTATAACCAAGGTTTACCAGCACACCTTCCTCCTCGGGAAGGGGCAGTGGAGTGGTCAGGCCAAACAGAATAAAGAACAAAACCAGAACAGCATGGAAAACAATGGTTCCAACAAGTGCTCTGTTTTTGTATTTTTTGTTTTCTTCTTCCATAGTTTATCTTCTTGGCTGGGTAGCCAAAATTACATTATGTCGTGTTTGAAGCATGCCGTTGATGTTGTTTACCACATCAATAACACTTACAATATACTGAACCGGAACACTCTGGTCTGCACGAAGCACAACAGAGCCGCTTTCCTGATTTTGAAGCGCAACAACCAGGCCACTTTGCAGCGCATCCAGGTCAACCGGCGTTTCTTCCAGAAAGATATTATTCTCGGCATTGATATAAACGGTAATGGTTTGCCGTGCCATGGTGCGGCTTTCACTGGATGGCAAAAGCAGTTTGATGGCATTGGGTGCAACCAGGGTGGAAGTAAGCATGAAGAATATCAGCAAAAGAAAAACCAGGTCAGACATGGAGGCCATGTTGAATTCTGCTTTTCTTGGATTTCTGAGTTTAATTGCCATAGTTATAAAGATTAGGAAGCAGGCTCATGCAGCAGGTCCATAAATTCGGTTGCCCGGGCTTCAAGCATAAAGATTACTTTTTCGATGCGCGAAACAAGAATGTTATAGCATATGTAGCCAATGATACCCACAATAAGACCTGTGATGGTTGTAATCATCGCTTCATAAATACCTCCTGCCAGCAATGAAATATCAACATTATTGCCCGCCATAGACATATTGTAGAATGCTTTTACCATACCCATTACTGTTCCCAGGAAACCAATCATAGGTGCCGCTCCTGCCACCGTAGAGAGGAACGCAATATTTTTCTCCAGTTTGGCTACTTCCAGTTTTCCCACGTTTTCAATGGCTGCATTGATATCGTTCAGGGGCCGCCCGATGCGGGTAATCCCTTTTGAAATCATACGCGCAAGGGGTGAATGATTGTTTTTGCACAGTGATTTGGCACTGTCAATTCTTCCCTCGTGAATAAAATCACGAATATTATTCATGAAATTATACTCTTCTTTGGAGGCCTTGCTAATAGCCAGGTATCTCTCAATAAAAATATAAATGGCCACCACCGAGAGGATCAAAAGAGGAATCATTACAATTCCACCTTTGAGGGCAAGTGTGAAGAAATTAAGGGTTTCTTCAGTAGGCATATCTGCTGCCATTGTATCCGCGGCAGCCTGACTGCCCAATTGAACCTGCAATAAAAACGATTTTATCATGTATGAGTAGTTTTCCTGTTTCTTGTTGGTGTAATAACTATAAATGAGTGATTTTATTATAATGGCGCAAAATTAATAATTGTTTTGGTTTCACCTGCCATAGCTCTCTAAGTTGAAGAATTGTTTATGTTTTTTTCAATATAAACACTTGTTGAAGGATAGGCAAATTCAGCTCCATTGTTTTTGACTATACTGATAATTTCATACAGGATTTCTTCCTTTACATTCAGGTAGGTAGTCCAGTCCATGGTATCCACGAAAAACAGAATCATAATATCCAGGCTGCTGGGGCCAAATTCGTGAAATCTCACCTTCCCCTCCTGGTTGGTATTGGGATGGTTATCAATGTAACCTTGTATTGCCGACACGATGGATTTTAACTTTTCAGGAGTAGTTGAATAGGTAACTCCTACCATGAAGTTGGCTCTCCTGAAAGTTCTCATGGAAAGGTTGTCCAGCTCTGAATCAATCATTTTCTTGTTGGGCAGTGTAACAAAACTTTTTTCAAGGGTTCTGAGACGGGTACTTCTGAATCCCACTTTTTCTACTACCCCCGTTATACCTGCCACCCTTACCATATCGCCCTGCACAAAAGGTTTGTCAAGGAAAATAGTAAAGGAACCCATAAGGTTTTCAAGGGTCTCTTTGGCCGCCAGAGCAATGGCAAGACCACCGATTCCGAGTCCGGCAACCAGCGTACCCACATTAACATAGAATATGGTTCCAAGGATAAAAAACACGCCAAATATTACGATGATTATTTTTATGAAGTCAACGAAGAAGGGGATAATCTGACCCGAATACTTGTCCTCGGTTTTTGCTGCCCGGCTTATCATTACCAGCCCCATGAAGTCTCCCAGCCTCAAAAAGATCCATATGATGGAAAAATAGAGTAGGATGAAATATCCACGAAATAAAAGCATATTGATGCCAAAACTACTTCTGGGAGCCAAATCCCATTGCTCAGGAAAACTTACCTGGGTAAAAGCCAGAAAAATCACCAGCAACATGATAGTGAGCCCCACGGGTTTGTGCATCAGGTCATGAAAACTGTCTATGGGAATATCTTTGGTGTAGTTTCTGAATAGACGAAACAACAAGCGGTTAGAAAAACGCGAAACAAACCTTTTGAAAAATACCCCTGCCAGAATGATTAAGAGCATTAAGGTATATTGCCACACACTATTCCCCAAAATTGTTTGCTGCATAAAAAGGGTTAAATCCTCCATTTGATAAGGCGATTAAAATTTGTAAAGTAACCATGAACAGTCTTTAACATTCAAAATTATCACATTTAACAGTTTGAATTACAAACAAGAGAAAAAAACCTTTTAAAAGCTTGTTTGAATATTCATATGAAGTTGAAAATTGCAAATAGAGCAAAAATGCTTATCTTTGCACTCGGAATTTTTAACCTTAATAAATATTAGATATGGGACAAATTAAAGTTGCCATTAATGGCTTTGGAAGAATTGGAAGATTAACTTTAAGAGCTTCTTTGGACAGAAGCGACATGGAAATTGTAGCTGTAAACGACCTTACAGATAGCAAAACTCTTGCTCATTTGTTGAAATATGACTCAGTGCATGGTAAGTTCCCGGGAACTGTAGAAGTAGACGGAGACGACCTTGTTATCAATGGAAAAAAGGTAAGAGTATATGCAGAAAAAGATCCTGCCAACCTTCCCTGGAAAGAACATGGAATTGATGTAGTTGTTGAAGCAACCGGCGTTTTCCGCAGCCGCGACAAAATCAACAAACACATTGAAGCAGGTGCCAGAAAAGTTGTTTTGACTGTACCCTCCAAATCAGCTGATGATGTTGATGCTACTGTCGTTCTGGGTGTAAATGACCATGATATCAAGCCTGAGCACAAAATTTACTCCAATGCATCTTGTACTACCAACTGCCTTGCTCCTTTTGCCAAGGTTCTTAACGATAAGTTTGGCATCAAGCGTGGTTTGATGAACACCATTCACTCTTATACCAACGACCAGATTATCCTCGATGCTCCTCACTCCGACCTTCGTCGTGCACGTGCAGCCGCTATGAGTATTATTCCTACTACTACCGGTGCAGCTAAAGCTGTAGGTCTTGTGATTCCTGACCTCAAAGGCAAACTGGATGGCTTTGCCATGCGTGTTCCTACTCCTGACGGTTCAGTGGTTGACCTTACGGTTGAGCTTGAAAAAGCAACCACCAAAGAAGAGCTCAATGCAGCCATGAAGGAAGCCGCAGAAGGCCCCATGAAAGGTATCCTTGAATTCTGCGTAGATCCTATCGTTTCAACCGACGTAATCGGAAACTCGCACTCTTCTGTTTTCGATTCTTTGATGACTCAGGTTATGGACGGAAAGTTCGTTAAAGTACTCTCATGGTACGACAACGAATACGGATATTCCTGCCGCGTTGTAGATTTGATTGGTAAGATTGTTTAAATCAACAGCTTACTACGATTTTATAAAAAAACCGGCAACATTGCCGGTTTTTTTGTGCGCTCAAATCCTGCAGACAATTAATTATATCGTCAAACTCCGTATTTTCTGATAATCCAGGTAATAAAGCACCCTCAAGGAAATACTGTTGATTTGTGGTTGCTGCAATACATTGGTAAAATTGCTCCAGTAACTGCGGGTTAGTTGTGCTATATTGCTGTCAATATTATTTTTCCAGGCAACAGTAAGCTGACTGCCAGGGGCAAAGTGCCAGGTAAGAAGCATGTCAACAGTAAAGGCATTGTAATTGATATTGTTTACCTCAAGGTCCTTTTCCAGCTCATCCAGCCGACCGCTATCATTCAGGAGATAATAATCTCCCGAATACTCTACTACAGACCAATAGTGCCTGAAGTCAAGCCTGAGCGACAAACGGTTGTTAAAGATATAGGCTCCCCTGATGGTATTGACAAAAACATCTGTATCGCGCATACCAAAATAAATAGCCTCATCAGCAGATAAAGCCGCAAACCCAATATCATTATTCAGTCCGGTGTAGCGAAATCCATAGGTCATATTGAGCCGGTCACTGGCCCTGAAGGTGGGTCGCAATTCAAATCCATATTCCTGCTGGTTGTAATCAGACAAAATCTTTCCCCAGGTAATATCACCATCAACGTATACACGTTTTCTGTAGTCAGAAGAAAAGAGGGCAAAAAGATCCCATGACTGATCTGTTTCATAAAATCTGCCGGGCACCCTGGGTTCAAAATAATCCCTGTTTCCCAGGGGGCGGTAATTGGCCCTTGCCATGATAAAAAACCTGGTATCGAAAAGAGCCCTCATGCTGTAGCCCAGGTTGAAACCTGAGAAAGTATCAGGAGTGTGCAACCGGTTGTAATTCACAGCCAGTTCGTTTCTAAGGTTCCACAATCGCCAGAATGGGTCGAAAATGTTGTGGGAGAAGCTTACTTTGTCCATGACAAAGTTGTTAAACGCCAAAAAACCAAGATCGTTGGGATCGTAAGTATCACTGTAAACCAAACGGTTATAATTATACTGCCAGGTGCCCCCCACTTTTCCTGCTGTAACATCATAGGTATATCCAAAAGTGTTTTCAGTCGAGGTTCTGTACTGCTGGCTCAGGGCAGCGCTACCACTAACACGATAGGCGTTGGACGCATCCATGAGCCTGAACTCTGTTCCGGAAACGTTGGCAATATATCCGGGCTCACTTCCTGTAACATTGGTATTGATAAGACTCACAAAGGAATTGTTGCGAAGACTCTGGTCGGCAACCAGCACACTGTAGTTGGTAAAGGGCTGTGTGGTTATGGTACGGGTACCCCCGGAAAGTGTATCCCTGATGGTAGCCTCACCCCTTGCTGTCATGGCATTGAATATGCCCAAACCAAGCCCACCAGAAGTACGGCCCGATACCTTGGTGGCATTGATCAAACGCGTTTCAAGCGGATTCTCCTCCACTATTTCATAAACAGAATCATTGCGAACCAGGCTACCTATGGCATCAAAATACCCACGTGGCCGACTTCCAATCCTTCGCGAATAAAAAATATCTGCTTTGCCAAACAACTCCGTCCCTTCAGTAAAAAACTGCCTGTTTTCATCATATTTGACTTCATAGGGTGTAAGATTTAAAACGCGGGCATCTGATTGCACTTGTCCAAAGTCAGGGATCAGCGTCATGTCCATGGTAAAGCTGTTGCTGATACCATATTTAAGATCCATTCCTCCCACAAAAGTATTTCCCCATTGGTCGCCTCCTCCGTTTTTCTCCAGGTAAGATGACACGTAAGGGAAAAGCGCCAGTCTTACAGGGGGCTCAACACCCTCAATGCCGGAAAGCTCTCCCATAAACGCCAGGGGATCACCAATTCGTCGGTTGACAAAATTCCAGCTTGACTGTTCCCGGGTTCGACGGACTTCTCGCCAGAAATTAATGCCCCACTTTTGAACATCGCCACGGGGAAAACGCAGAGCTGACCAGGGAATTTTCATCTCAACCACCCAGCCTCTTTCATCAATAGATACTGCACTCATCCAAACCGCATCCCAGTTTACATCACCTCTTGAACCACCAGCTCCCGATATGTTGATGTCGGTTTGCACTCCGGATGCAGATACCATAAACCTGAATCCATTGATACCGTCGTTAAAAGGGTTGATATCTATCCAGAACAAATCGGCATTTACATTGTTGCCGGAATCCCTCGGTCCCAACTCTGTAAGAATCTTTTCCGGCTCAGGATCCTCAAGACGCACCCCGATATACAGCGCATCATTATCATATAGCACTCTCACAAAAGTCTCATGACTGGCAGGTCTGTCATTGTGGGGTTCATATTGATAGAAACCGGATGCCGATGGTGCCGTATCCCAGATAGGTTCATCCAGTTTCCCGTCAATAGCAGGAGGATCAATTATACGAACCGCCTGAATTTCGCGTGTATCAAACTGTCGTGACGAAGCATCTGCTGTATAAACCGGGTAAATCAAAATTAGCAATAGAAGAAGAAGTTTGTTCCCTTTCATAAAGTTGTATTGTTTTCCATGTTGCCCGCAAAGATAGAAAAGCTCGTATTTATGGGGGGAGTAGAAACTATTAACGGGTGTTAAATAAAAATCATGCATTAAATCCCTTATGTTCCCCCAACCATAACACAAGGCAAGAATCTCTTCAGGGATTACCCGGAAAATGTTTTAAACTATCCTGCATCTGTATACCATTGGGAATATAATACAGCAGCTTCATGAGAGAAAATAGCCACGGATTAATTTGCATAGGCTGCGCCCCAGGGTTAATAAGCAATAATGCAGAGCTCACATCTGCCTTCAGCTCTTGCCAAATCGGATCCATCAGACTATAAAGATGTATTTGCAATAGTAATCAGCATGTTATAGAATACCACCCTCCGAAAAAGACAAAAACCCCATCTTATCAACGCCAAAGAATCATTCGGGGACCTTTATGCAATTTTTATCGACGTTTTTGAATGCATTTAATGCAAAAGCACCATTTCAGGAAAAACTTCGTAAAACCCTTATAATAAACAGCAAACCCTCAATGATTTGATTACGTGTTTTTTAGACCAAAATAAGGGTCGAAATATAAGTGTATTTACTTACAAAAAATTAGGGGAACATCCTCATTGAAACACAGTCAAAACAAAGATACTTTTATCCAAACAAATTCTAAACGACTACAAACAAATATTTTTTGCAGACTAAAAACATGTATTGTAAATCACAAACTTTGATGCCTATGAAACAAACCCCATGAAATTTACCCATTACCCATCCGACGAAGGTTCGCCCCTCAAATCAGTTAAAAATCACAGAACCTTTTTCTGAAACAAAAATCAAATTAAACTAAATTAAAATCAAAACCTTATGAAAAAAATCAACTTTTTTAGTGTTATCATGGCACTGTTCGTCATTAGCTTGTGTTGCGGCACAGCTAATTACGCAATGGCCGATGAACCACAAAATCTAATTTACAATGGCGATTTTGCCCTTGGAAATGTAGGTTTTACTACTGATTACGTTTTTGTAGACCCATTAACAGGCGGCCCCAACAGTCTTCAACCAGAAGGTGTCTATACCGTTGCCGGCAATGCGGGTGATTATCATAATAACTTTACAGGAATTCCTTTTGTGGGTGATAATTTCCTGATTGTCAACGGGCATACCCAGACAACTATGGATACTGATCCTGTTGTTGACAAGGAATTTGCTGTGGTATGGGAACAAGAGGTTCCAAATGTAGAAGCTGGAAAAGATTATGTTTTCAGTTTTATGCTTTCAAGTCTTGTAACTCAAAACCCTGCTCAACTTGAGCTTAGTATTGTAATTAATGGTGTTGAATACGGACAAGCATTTATTGCCCCCGGAACTACCAACACATGGGTAGAACATACCTGGACCAATGTTGATAAGTCTTCCACTGCTACTATTACGATAATAGAAACATCAAAAAAACAGATGGGTAACGACTTTGGAATTGATGACATTCGTTTTTACATCGTTGAGCCTGACTGTCCACCTTTCGAGGAGGTTATTAACATCACAGCATTTGATGTAACCTGCAACGGTGATGATGATGGAAAAATTGTTGTGACAATGAACGGCGCCAAGCCTTTCAATATTTGCATTTCTTACGGTTGTGAGCCGGGAGATGAAGATTTTACTCCTCTCAAAACCCAGACTGCTACTTACACAGGCCTTATCCCCGGAAACTACCTTATTACTGTAGTTGATGCCAATGGTTGCGTTTACACTGAATGTGTAACTGTAGGTGAACCTGATCCTATTACAGCTGAAATTGCATTTGACGACATTCTTTGCAACGGAGAATCAACAGCGGTGACTGTTACCGGTTTCGGTGGCAATCCTCCTTACACCCTTTTCAATGAAGAAGGTGAAGCTGTAGAAACTTTCGATTTTGATTTTACTTTGGATGTTTTTGCAGGCGAATACAACTGGACTTTAAGCGATGCTCACGGTTGTGAAGCATTTGTTATTGAGTTTGAAGTTGAAGAGCCTCCTGTATTGGAAGCTTCTTACGAAAAAGAAGAAATCGCTTGTTTTGAAGGCACTGCTGATGTAACTGTTTTTGCTGCTGGTGGTACTGCACCTTATCAATTATTTAACGGTGAGGCTTTTGCCGGTGACCTGACAGATGGACAAATTACCCTTAATGTTCCTGCCGGAGAATACAACTGGACCGTAGTGGATGCCAATGG